>JAATVS010000448.1 GCA_014523695.1 Nitrososphaerales archaeon TH5895 | reverse complement strand
TGACTGACTATCCTCCGCTAATACTCCTTTTTCCTTGTTACGAACAAGAAACAATAGTCATATTAAGATCATTGACATATTAAAGTAAATTGTTTTACTTGGGACATTTTTATCTGCAATTGATAGTAGCGATTGACCTCTAGGATTTTCTTGATGTCGTGGGACGCAGATCCTATTCTGTGAAGCAAAAGCGGTGCACAACTTTCTCCCTTCCATCCAACGTGAATCATAGATATTTGTTCAAATGGCGAGACAACTGGAGCTGGTCTAAAGTTAATCCAATACCAGACTAGTTCACAATAAGAATAAATAGTCATATCAGATCGATCCTTTTTAATTGAAATGTTAAAGTGCTGGTAATCATGCCAATTCTCCCTTGAGACCCCCCTTAAGCACCGTTGGATCTTATTGTTGAAAACCGGCAAGGCAGAACATTGGTACGCTGTCCTCAGACACGAATTTGTTAGCTAAGTGATCGGTTACCTGATACAAACTGTGTTCCTTTAAATTGGACCTTCATCTACGGGGTAATAATCTATGGCGATAGCAAGAGGAATTCTTGTAGGAAGGTTCCAACCATTCCACTTGGGCCATTTGTCAGCTGTGAGACATGCATCTAGAGAGGTAGACGAATTGATCTTAGTGGTCGGAAGTTCTCAAAGGAGCCATGAATTTAGAAATCCATTTACAGCTGGTGAACGTATAGAGATGATCCGGGACACTCTAATAGCCGAGCAAGAAATTGACGAACACAGGATCATGTTGATCCCAGTTCCAGATATCGATATTCATCATCTCTGGACATATCAGATTGATTTACTTGTACCACGATATGACAGGGTTTATACAAATGATCCCTTTACCAAATACCTCTTCACCGAAAGGGGGGTAAACGTCATACAACCGCGATTACGAAAGAGAAGAGATTTGTCTGCGACACAGGTTAGACTTCGGATGGTAAGGGACAAGGATTGGCAGAGCCTTGTTTCTCACACAACAGCTGAATTCATAGCAATGATTAACGGTGTAGGTCGAGTCAAATCTTTATTTCAGCAAAATAATTTGAGTTCTCAGATTAACAGGCATCAGCATCATTAGTAAAATATCACAGAAACCACATCTTAAACCGCCCTTCATTGTAACAGAGCTTGAATAGGAAGATACTCTTTGTTATTTGCTTATAATCCCCAGCACAATGCATAAGATGGTTATATTCCTGAAGATTTCAAACTTTTCTGTCCTTGAGATGTATGACAATGAATAGATTTTATTCGCCTTAGGATATCGCATCCATTGAATCGAATCGATAGTTTCTAGCGTGGAACAAAAATATTATCTGTCTTTGTGTAACATAATCAATGTGCCTCTCAAAAAATCATCATATAGTGGCCTTTTTGCAATCCAAATTGCACTTGCCATTTTATTCGCCTCATTTTTGAGAGCACGCCATGGGTAATTTCTCAGCAATGATTTAGAAAGAATTTATCACTACACGCAGGCCCAAAAATTCTTCAGTAATTTCAAGTGCTTTGTATATTTCGTCGAGTTTACACCGATGAGTGATTATCGACGAAAGGTTTATCCCGCGCTTTTCAGCGACGAGCTCAATTGATTCATGAATCAGTTTGGGCGTAGAACTGAAGCTCCCAATAAGTGCAATTTGATTATAGTGAACCCAGTTGGGATCTAGTCGCAAACTTCCATGTCTTGGCATACCTGCGAAGACATTGATAACAGAATTCTTTGAGGCAATTCCAGCAGCCACCTCGTACGCGTCTAGATTTGGAGTAGCAATAATCGATACATCGGCCCCTTTTCCGTCGGTCAGGTCTAACACCTCTTTAATAATAGAAGTTGGTGAGCCTTTATTCTCTCCAAGCTCAAGCACAGCATCGGCTCCCATGTTTTTTGCAGCTTGTAATCGATGCTTTATTCGTCCGACAACCATCACCTTAGCACCATATAGATATTTTGCCAGCTGTAAGTGGATGAGCCCTATTGGTCCGTCTCCAAGTATCACGAAGGTATTTTCTTCCATT
>JAATVS010000068.1 GCA_014523695.1 Nitrososphaerales archaeon TH5895 | reverse complement strand
GAAAATTCTGAATTTCTTCACTATAATGGAACTATGAGAGTCCAGCGTGAGGATTCTAGTACTATTGCAAGCGGTGATCTCTATTTTCACCAGACTTCAGGAGGACAGAGTTCTTTATCTTCTGTTGAGCCCAATCCAGCGAGCGGAATTCCCATTTTTCAGATAAATAAATACAGGTATTACATTAGGGTCACGCAAATTCTTGGGGAATCAGCACCGTCTACTAGCCTTACACTCGAGTTTGAGCTGCACCGATTTACTCCCCCACCAGGATCACCTAGATGGAAAAAGGAAGGACTATATCGATCGATCAACTATGATATGGAAGCCATCTCCAACTGGCTATCCATCGGATTCAGATTTTCTCAATGGTATGGTAAAGAACAGTAATGGCACAATAATTGGAAGTATTACGATGAGTTGGATTTCTCCATTTCTTAGACGTGCCACCGTTGAAATTGATAAAGTATCGGATGCAGAATGGCCACTAGATAATGGATCGGGTGTAAATTGGCAGACGATTTTTGGTTCAATTGGGTGGGATATTAATGTAATTCAAGGTGATTCTAATATAGATGCAATTGGACCAGGTGGTGTGGGTCCAGATGATAGTTGGAGTAAAGCTGAGTTGCACGCAGCCATGCTCAAATGGAGAGAAGAAATTGATTTAGATACAGAATGGCGTTATCATCTGATCTGTGTTGAGTTTCTCGAAGTTGAGCCGCCGCGTGGTATTATGTATGATATAGGGCAGATCGACTGTAACAACGTGCCTAGAGAAGGATCAGCCATTTCATCCAATTGGAAAATACCCCATGAGTATGTATGGGGCTTGGTCAAAGGTATGCGGTTTGACACAGCAACTGGCCCCTATTTTCGGACTGCTGTTCACGAGATTGTTCATGCCTGTGGTCTGTATCGTCATAATGGAAAAGATAATGGAATAATGAATACTACCGAAAAAATTGCAGAGAATGCAGCGAGTGCAGTACCCCCTATTCAATTTCCGAATAATATCCAATGGTCATTTCATGGAGACGACTCGAAACGTTTACGGCATTTTCCAGATATCTTTGTGCGGCCTGGCGGAATGTCGCAAATGCCTTATGAAGACGTTCCGATAAGCCCTGATGATGCGATACCTACTCCTCGGGGTCTGGAATTAGAAGTGAGGCCTCTATTGGAAACCGTCCCATTAGGTGCCCCAGTTCGAGTCAACTTTACTTTGGCGAATACGACAGGCGTATTCCTGCCTGTCCCAATCCACCTAAGTATGAAGCGGGGTCATGTAAGCGGCACGGTAATCGATCCAGCCGGAGTAGTAAGAACATTTTCTCCCATGCTAAAGTGCGTAGATGAAAGCAAGCTTAGCATGCTAGGACCAGGAAATACTATGAGTCATTCTGCTACTCTGATTAGCGGATCCGAAGGGTCGCTCTTCCCGTACCCTGGACTTTTCAAAATTATTGTCCAAGTACTGTGGGATGTCAATGGCATTCAAACTAAAGTTCGTGGCGAAAACACTCTAATGGTTACGCCCCCGCATGACGATGAACATGCCATTGCTGCTCAGCAAGTGCTTTCTACTTCAGAGGTTTTTTTAGTACTTGCAATTGGAGGAGACCATTTGAAAGATGGTATCAATGCCATACAACGTTGCTTGGACAACAAAATACTCAAACCGCACTTTGCATTCATAGAGGCCAAAAGGATTGGAACTCGGTTTGGTAAACGGACTGCAGAACTAGAAAAGGCTATTGGCCTTTTAGACGAATCGACTATCATGAGTCCCGCTGAAATTAAGCGGGCTGCCCAATTGATAGGCGATGATAATAAAGCAGTACCAAAGGAAACAATCGAGAGGGCTTCCAATATATTGAGGGCTAAAATACTTGAGGTCCACGCTGATGAAGAGACCTCGAGGATGGTTGATTCAATCCAGCCATAGCAAGTAAATGAGGGTACAGGGGTCCAAATCTCTCTTAAAATCTAAACCTTTGAGCAGTTCTATCCAGTGGTCTATATTACAATTTCCAATATAACGGCCCGAAGCGCAATATCAAGTGCATTAAGTTCGAACATTAATTTCGATCAACGAAAATAAATCATCCGAACAACAACAGGTATAATGGAGAAGAGAATGATCACCGTTTGCTTCACTCTCGCTAGCCCCTGTTTGCCATGATACTCTTTCTATACTGCCCAAAATCTGTCTCTATTAAAGTTGAGAGTATATCCATTGTTTGAAAACAATGAACAAGGGGGAGTCCATAGGAAATACCATAGGAAAAACGCAAGTAAGCTAATATTAGCAGCATGTTTATTAGCACCTAACATTTCAATTTATGGGCATGGAAAATGGGATGTCGAAGGGAGAAAAAGGAGTATCATCATCATCTTCTCCTGATACTGGATTCCAAGACTATATGACAGACACTTTGAACAAGGGTACGCTTGCTATAATGCTGTCGATAGGTCATAGAACCAAACTGTTTGACATTATATCATCTCTTAATAATCCATCTACAAGTGAAGAGATTTCGTTAAAGGCAAAACTAAATGAAAGATATGTCAGGGAGTGGTTAGGTGCAATGGTTGTAAGTAGAGTTATCGAGTATGATTCTGCACAAAAAACATACTGGCTTGAAAAAGAAAAGATGGATTTTTTAACCAGAGCATCGAGTTCATATAACTTTGCAGCTTCTATGCAATGGATTCCTATTCTTGCTCAGGTAGAAGAGGACATAATAAACTGCTTTCAAAAAGGTGGCGGTGTACACTATGATTCTTTTAAGCGCTTTCATGAGGTGATGGCTGAAGAAAGTGCTCAAACTGTTGTAGCAGGTTTGTTCGATTTCATCCTTCCACTAATACCAGGATTGGAAGAAAACCTCATGAGAGGTATTTCTGTTTTAGATATTGGATG
>JAATVS010000447.1 GCA_014523695.1 Nitrososphaerales archaeon TH5895 | reverse complement strand
GACCCATAAGAGAGGTAGTCAAGAGAGCAAGAATGCCCACACTCATGATAGCTACTAGCTCCCGTTTTAAGAGGAGTCCTCCAAATGAGAATGGCTGTGTACTTGTTCTCGCCGAGGGATTGCTTTTTCTTGAATGTTTTAATCTCTTGCCTACTTTTAGATAAATAAATAAAATCAAAGCAAACAGCAAAAAAGATATTCCGGTTCTCACAAACCAGATATTCCCAAATTTAGTAGACATTGCATCTACCATCCCAACATTAAGGGAATAAGCCAACGCGTAAATCATCCCAAAGTCTGCTATTATTACGATGGCAGCGCCAATCAACATCATTTTTACCAATCGCCGATCAATGTGTTCCCTGAACTGACCAAGCTCATCAGACGTTGCCTGCGAGAAGTCTCTTTTTTGCTTCCTATCGCCATACACCTCCTTAATTTTACCAAGCGAATGGCCATACCAGCTCACCTCAGCAAAAGGTTTCCATAGCCAGAGCGACGCAAAGGCAGCTCCGACAACTACTACCTGGCCAATTAAGGCAGGATATCTGGCGATAGCATCAGGAACTGATAATTGGTCAAAAGCTGACGTAGCGACAGAGCCTTGTCCTGACTGACCAGGTCCGGCTGCTGAGGGAAAAGATGTAGCCTCGCCGACCCCGAATACGAAAGCGTCGTGTGTTACGTGTCCATCTATTTGAGATAGCATTTTAGTAGAGACAGTGTAGACCCCATCTCCAAGACCTGCATTAGGCAAGGTGACACCTAGAGTGCTCTGGTCCCCATCAAAATGCTGCGTATCTCGATTGTCAATTTGCTTTCCGTCAGGTCCCAATACCTTGACTTCGCTGTACCTATCATCAACAGGTTCGCTAAGAAAGACCTCAACTCTCGCAGGGGGTTTTTCCAAGCTCTCAGAAGGGGCTGGATTGCTATCCAGCTTAAAGGCATGGCCAAACACATTCTGAGCCGATGAGAATATAAACACTGAAGCGATTATTGGCAGCAGTATTAGAAAAGATAAAGCAAAAACTGCAGATGAAGACCAAAGTCTGTGGCCTTGAAGACACGCAAAAAGTCTAGACCTGATCATATGAATATATGTAATTATAGGATAAAATGGAATTTATAGTATCGTACGGCGATCTTGAGTTCTCCCTCATCTCACAATATGACATAAATATTAAATTTAGGATGATACTTTGCAGTCGATACATAGCCATTTCCGGCAACAGCGAATTTTCTGTCAATAAGTGAACATGTCTACTTACAACCTAAAAAAATTCTCAAAAGCATGAAGATGTAACAAAAAATAACCCATAAACTTTTACAAATTCGTCTGGCAGATGTTTCTCTACGGAGTGCTTCTGGTGGTGGTGTCATTGCAGCAACACTAATTAACGACGATTGCCAGGCCGGTATGATCCAATCCAGTATTCTATGGGAGAGGAATTAAAATCATGGTATATTGTAACTACCTAAAGTATCAAAATCATTCTTCTCTAACTTCCATTGAAGACCATAATTTTCCTGTTTACCATCCCTGACTCCGGATTTCGACCTTCCTTAGACGAATGCAAACCCACCCATGATCAAGTTCCTGATTAGTCTACCATCACATATTACTAACATGTTCCTTCCTTTCATACCGTCTTACGTACTAGTATCAGTTAATTTGCTGCAGACAACTCTATTCGATCCTGACGCATGACAAACATCAAAGGTGGAAACCGAACTTTCGAAACAGTCACCGATCACCTATTTCCTAATTGGCGAGAGGGCAGCATGTATCCAACATCGACTAGTCATCAAAAAAAGGTGATTTTGGTTCTCATATTTAATATCAGGTTAGCTAATCAATCAAAAGACGGATTCTTTTATTTTAATCATTTACATCTCTCCATAGCACTACTTTTATGAGTTTGGATCTAAGATTAGAAATGAGCATTCAAGGCATTAACTGATGACAGCGCTCCGGAAGGTGATGAGTTGTTTACCGTTAATTAATTTGGATTCAATGGTTAAGCACAAATGACCCAGAGGAGAACACTAGATATTGGCGCAAATAGCCTAAGCTAGAATTTCAATACTTTTCGTATAGCATTTGAATAATGGGATAAAACTCCAAATCTGCCAAATATACATCAATAGATCCGTGATGCTATTCATGACAACCTGATGGCAGTACAAGGATTTATTTCAAAAAGTCATTCCATAGTTGGTCTGCTCTTCCTAGCTTTTCTCTTTTTCCAATGCAGCTCATAAATTAAGATAGCGACAATAATTGCTGCGCATGCGGGACTGACAAAATATAACATTATTATCCTGAAATATTCAGCTGTCTGGTCTCCAACGATCAGGTCAAATGTAGCGCTCAACGGCTGTGCTTGATATTTGGAATCACCAATGATTCTCGTTTCCAGAGTGAGCAAGTACTCCGAATTGTTAGTGAATTTGTAAGGAATTGTTATATCACTGTACAAATATTGCTTGTACGGAATTTGGGCTATGGTCTGATTAGTTTCCTTATCCTTAATTATTAACGCTGAAAAGATGTTGTGTATATTCAAATTCTCTTCGTCAAGAATACTGAAGTTCAATGTCGTATTATCTCCAGCCATCGGAGCGAAAGGAAATGGTTGAAATATAACTTGATATCCATCCCGGGTTATATTCTCTCCAAAAAAATGTCCGTAAGCTAAGAATGAATCATCTCTTTGTAAGAGATACGAAAAACAAATAAAGGATATAGCCAGAACAATCCCAATTGCGGTAAAGGATTTAACTGGAGATTGTTCTATAAAAATAGGCATTCGATACTGTCAGATACCTCCTGTTCGCTATGGCCATATAACCTTTCTTAGAGTCCCCCCTAGCGCTTTATTTGCGGAGACAAAAGTCCTGTTGGCAGGTAAAGTCAAAGACGTGTCCGCTTCCTTTGGCAACTTACAATCATAATAATCGTTGCTGATTGAATTGTGAAGCCGGTACTATACCGCATGATATCCCTGGATCCCGAGAATCGCAAATTTTTGAACAGCATGGGTTTGTTTAAATACTAGAGATCTATATTTGTTAGTATCAGTTTGTCCAATTATCGCATGATTTAATAGATAACATATATTTATTCGCAGAATAGTTAGGATCGGATTTAAAAGTCGGGATTACGTATAATGTACGCTTGAGTAACCAGTTACTTAAACAGGAGGAAGAATCGTTATCGAACGTTCCCATATGTGGCGCGAATCTATCAACGCCGGTTGTCGACAAGGCATATTACATAAACGAAATTCAGTACAAAATAGGCGACAGGCTTTACATAGAGAATGCTGACTAAGCCAGAATTATTTTGCAGCCCTTGGTGATCCTCATAAATCTTTTTTTTAATCGGAAGAGGTAGCAAAAGGCTTTTTCGGGAACAGGATTCACGGCTAAAAGAAAAATGCCCTTAGGTACGAAATACATCTCACTTTAGCAAGAAAGTAATTCTTTAAATGCCAAGTACTTCGACGAATGTTCGATAAGATCCCGCTGGAGTGTCCGGCTTATTTCCTGTAGGGCGTCGAGACAATAAAATCCAGATAGACGCCCGTCCGGTTGATGAGGCTACGATGTCCTCCTGCAGGATCTCCTAATGGTCAACCTAGTGTCTTACCAGGCTCTAGATTTATGAATGATGCATTACATTGTCGGAAAAACTATCCAACTCTTCTAATAATTTGCTTTCTCTTTCGGTCGATGGTGGTTTATCAGAATCCATTTCCCTAGTCGTAATTTGTGACATTTCCAATGAAAATTTCTCAAGAAAACTAACCGCTTCGAGGTCTAGATTTAGCCTGTACATGTTAACCTTTCCTATTCTTCTAGTGTTGAAAATAAGCTGTCTATGCTCAAGGTCAGGAATTTCACGAAAGATAGTTCTGAACGATAATCCTGTCTTTTTTGCAATCTCATTGGCTGAATAGTCATACTCTTTATGATCAAGAAAGAAATCTAAAACTTGAGCTACGGCTCTAGAACTAAATATCTTGGACAGTACTCCATATTCGTAGCTGGTGGGCG
>JAATVS010000446.1 GCA_014523695.1 Nitrososphaerales archaeon TH5895 | reverse complement strand
TTTCTATTATCGGAGAACTAGCTTTCTTGCTGCCAGTGCTAGAAGAGCCATGAGTAACTATTTCAATCTGCTTTCCACAAAGAGCACATTTGCCTTGTGGTTGAGACTTGTCTGATTCTGTTCGTCCAGATATACCCAACTCAATAGGAAGTTCATCCTTATCTTCTTTTCTCCCACCTACTGTCAAACTAGTACTACCATCCATCCACTCTTTGTAAATTCCAATATTGTCCCAATTGCGACATTAGACTTATCTAGATCCTTCTGACAGGACACACCCAACTTATTTTGTTTGTTCTGTGAGATTTATTATTTTCGCTCAAACGTAACATCTTTTATTCAAAATGAAGGTACAGCCCACGACTGCTCTGCTAACTGAATCCGTATTCATGCCATCTCTTGCTGACGTACTTCTGAGTTTCTTCGTCAACCTCAGCCAGAACCTGTATCTCTCGATTAAATCCTTCCTGCTGCCATTTCGTTGTCGCGTCAATTCCAACTTTAGACCCCAAGTTAAGTAGAGGAGAGGAAGGATCTAGAGTATCTGTTGGTGCGTTCTCGATAAAAATTAGATCACGTTTGGGATCAGTCCTCGTTGTCATCGCCCAGATGACCTCATCCATGTCATGGACATTGATATCATGATCCACTGTAATGAACATCTTAGTTAAGGAAAGCTGTCCCATTCCCCAGAGACCCAACATCACCTTCTTGGCCTGTCCTGGATATCGTTTTTTGATGGAAATAATCGCAAGTCCTTGAAACCATGCAGCGGGCGGCATCGAGAAATCAACCACCTCTGGCTGGAACATCTGTATAAGTGGTAAGAATGATCGTTCTATAACCTGCCCAATATATGCGTCTTCGAGAATAGGCTTCCCAACTACTGTAGTGAGATATATTGGGTTCTTTCTCCTGCTGATGCAGGTTAGATTGAAACTAGGATAGGGTTCAGGTGGAGTATAGTAACCTGTGTGATCGCCAAATGGTCCTTCTATCTGAATATCATCTGGATCAACATATCCTTCTAATACTATCTCTGCGTTTGCGGGAACTTCAACGTCAACTGTATTACATTTGACCAACTTAATGCCCTTTTTTCTTACGATTCCTGAAAACAGGTATTTGTCCATACCTTCTGGAACTGGTGCTACAGCGCTAAACGTAGTCGCCGGATCTGCTCCAATTACAACTGCGGCTTCTATTCGTCTATCTTTATTACCCTCTGCGTCATCTTGCGATCGCCTATCCTTTAGAATCTCTAGATGTTGTGCTCCACGTTTGTGTATCTGCCAATGCATTATTGCCTTTTTTGCATTTATGATTTGCATCCTATATACACCCATGTTAGTCACTTCTGTGTCAGGATGTTTTGTCACTGTTAGGCCAAAAGTGATGAATCTTCCAGCATCACCCTTAAATGACCTCAATGTTGGAAGGGTAAATAGATCCGCTTTCTCTTCGGTTAGCACAACTTCTTTGACTGGCCCGTTGTCGATATGTTTTGGACCATAATCAGAAATCTCGGAGAGCTTTGGTAGCATCCTAAGCTTACCAATTACCCCGGTGGGCATTTTCATCCTTGTGAGATCTACAATCCGATTACCTATATGAGAGAAATCATCTTCTTCTAATGCTATTCCAAGTCGCTCTTTCGACCCAAACGTATTGCCCAAGATTGGGATAGTGTAACCCTTGATGTTTTCAAAAAGAACAGCAGGTTTATCTTTGGCGTACATGAGTCTACGCATTATTTCAGCTACCTCTAGATCTGGATCTACTGACGTTTTTACTCGTATCAATTCTCCCTTTTCTTCTAGCACGTCGACGAAATCTCTTAGACTCTCAAAAGGCATAGGACGGTACAGTCATTGCTTTTAACTAATAAATGAATCCTGCCCGACCCAAAATAATTCACGATCTTGCGCGTACTTATACCAGACTGGGATCTGAAGCCCATACAAAGGGAGCGGTAAAGTTACTTGGGATGACTACCACTGTGCAAACCTGCAATAGAATGCCAAGCGTGAAATCGGGTACGAGATCTAAGGTTATTGTGGCAATGACACTCTATAATCTAAGATTCTAATCAGCTTCAGGGCGGACCACCGTTAAAGGGATGAAACGACGCTAGCAAACTGAGTAAGTCTATAAGGTACTCTAACATCTTTACCCAATGTGTAAAGGGCATATTTGGCAAAAATAGTTGTAAAAGATGTAACCAAAAGGTTTGTAGAAAGCCGGACAGGATCAGTAGTGACAGCTATAGAAGACATAAATTTTAGCATCGACGAAGGTCAGTTCGTCTGTTTAGTTGGACCATCAGGCTGTGGAAAGTCCACAATGTTAAATATTCTGGCCGGTCTTGAAACCCCATCTAGCGGGACGGTGATACTTAATGGGAACCCCGTAGTTGGTACGGGGCCGGATAGGATTATTGTCTTTCAGGAAAATGCTCTATTTCCATGGTTAAGAGTAATTGAGAACGTTGAATTTGGCTTGAAGATGGCTGGAGTAGACAAGGCTAAACGCTATGAAATAGCAATAAGGTATCTTGATATGATGCAATTGACTAAATTTGCTCAATCTTATATCTATCAACTTTCTGGTGGAATGAAACAGAGGGTCGCTATAGCTCGAGCATTAGTAATGGATCCAGAGGTATTGCTGATGGACGAACCTTTTGCAGCGTTGGATTCGCAGACCCGTGATCTACTCTTAGTTGAGCTACAACTAATCTGGGCAAAGACTAGGAAAACGATTGTCTTTGTAACTCACAACATTCTTGAATCAGTCTGTCTTGGGGACAAGGTTATTGTCTTCACAAGTAGGCCAGGGCATTTAAAAAAAGAGATCGCTGTCGATTATAGAAGACCTCGTCTTAGTGAAGATAGTAATCTTCAACCATACTATCGTACTATTTTAGATGAAGTAAAGTCTGAAATGATGGCTGCAAAAAGGCTAGAATAGAATTTATTGTTAGCGCCACAAAAACACTAAAAATATCATTCAATAAAGTTCATTCTTTCCTTGCTTGACACTGAAGAGATTCTAAGTTTGATTCGATATTTCCTTTAAAACCTCAATGGCAGCGGCAAAATGGTTTGGTGAGGTGAGCAAGACTTCGTCAGCAATTTTGTTTGCTTCTAATATGAAGCTGACTGGATCATTTGAATACTCGCGCCAGTCCAATCCTATCATCTGGGCAGACTTCAGATTTTTCTCGGAAGGAATCATTATACATGCTACGGTTTTTATGCCATGCTTTGTTGCCAGATCCGCGAGTTCTCTCAAGTC
>JAATVS010000445.1 GCA_014523695.1 Nitrososphaerales archaeon TH5895 | reverse complement strand
TTACCGGAAGCTCAAGTGGAATAGGATTTGAAACTTCTCTATTATTAGCGAAAAGTGGATTCTATACTTATGCAACAGTACATAAACTAGAGGGCGAAGGATCACGTCAAATTATTGATATAGCAAAAAAAGAGAAGTTGCCTTTGGAAGTTGTTCAATTAGATGTTAATTCTGATGAGTCAGTAACAGATACCATTAATTCAATAGTCAAGAAACATAATAGAATTGATGTTATAGTTAACAATGCAGGATATGCACTAGGAGGAGCACTTGAAGAAACTTCAATGGATGAAATAAGAAAACAGTTTGAGACCAATTTTTTTGGAGCCGTAACCTTTTATGAGAAGCCAAAGAAGTGGCAAAATAATAAATATAACATCTATGGGCGGCAGGATATCGATTCCTCTTAGTACTTTTTATCATGGGTCCAAGTTCGCTTTAGAGGGAGTATCTGAGTCTTTACAGTATGAACTAGAGCCTTTTGGCATTAAAATGATACTTATTGAACCTGGAGCAGTTGGATCAAACTTCTGGAAAAGTATTAAAATTGCTAACGGGGCGACCAGTCCTAATTCTCCATATACTCAACTAGCGGACAATATGTCGAAGACATTTAAGAAGATGGAAGAAAATGCAATGCATCCTTCTGAGGTTGCTAAGACTATTCTTGATGTTGTGACGTCAGATGATCCTCAACTAAGATATGTAGTAGGAAATGATGCGATAAAAATAATTGAGGCAAGGCAAAATATGTCTGACAAAGAATTTGGAAATTTGATTAAGGACCAATTTAAGATTAGATCCTAATTCTGTTTCCGATCAGTCCACATACAGCAGTTCAGTTATAGTTCACGACCTAGAGCCCATATACAAGAATTAACATTGCCTGTTTAGCTAAACTGATAATAAAATTTGCTAATATGGCCACAAGACTCGTTTAGTCCTTATTTAGGGCAACAACAGAGCAATGATACTCCCCTTCACAGCATGGTATTACAATACTTTTATGATCTTTAAAATTATTGTGTATTGTGCACTATCGTGCCGTGTCGAAATATATGTACAAGAATAGGTTCAAGTTTTGGATATTACAGCGTAAGATTAAAGTATTGTAGCAGATGAGAAGTGTTTCTATTTCATGAGGGTTATGCGTGTCCGTGTTGTAAATGCCCTCTTCGAACATCACCAAATAATAGAAGGGGCAAGGAAAAATTACGTAGAAAGCAAATAATACAATAAATATTCAAATATTATTATAAGACGACAGGAGTCATCTTTTGTGTTTTTCAATAATCCTCCTTATTCTTTCACGCTCTTCCTGAGAAGGTTTTACAACATTTGTATTCAGAACGAAGTACCTTCCCCCGTGGTATGCTAATGGCACTTTGTCAGCATTATTAGAAGCTTCAATGGCTTCGCCTACAAATGTAGTATGGTCGCCAAGTGGAATTTCATTTGATAGTATGCATTCAATATTTAATGCGGCTCCTTTTATCATGGTGACCTTGATTTTCTTAGCTTCGTAGAATTCAAATCCGAGTTCTTTTAATGCATTAATCTTGTTATAACTGCTGCCTGTATAACCACCAGCTACACTTGACATTATTGATTGATCTGTGCTACACAGATTAACTCCGAATTCCTTTGTTTGTTTTATGTTCTCATGGGTTGCCTTATTTGGACCTATACAAACAGCTATCAAACCAGGTCTGTAAGATACATGATGTGTCCATTCGCAGGCCATCACATCTGCTCCGTAAGGTCCATTTGTCGTAATTAATCCAACGTTAGTTATGAATTTGTTTGATCTTTCATCATTCCAAGGTAAGTCCACAGACTTGTCACATCAATTACTGTTATGACATTATTATTGTTAGCGTTAGAAATAGTCGACACTGGATAATTTCTATGTACTACTGGCTGATTCCAAGCTAAGTACTGCACCTTATTGACTGATCTTTAAATTTTGAATATCTTCCAACTTCTATTCCATTCATTTTATATTTAACACTGAAGGACCTTTTCAAGGGTTCTTCATTATTTGACTTCCACTTCTGCTGCTATATTACCCAATGCATCTTCTGTCATCTTCTGGAAACTGCCTTTTGCAAAACCCTGTCCAATAAGTGGGATTCCAGATAGGTCGATTTCCCATACTGCATCTACTCTCGTTGTTGAGTTATTTTCTGGAGTTAATGTAAGCACTCTGCTACCAGTTACTGGTCCTTCGGTGATATTCATATTTACTGCAAATTGATCTGGATTTACTGTAACAATCTGTTGAGTTTTTGCGTCTCCCCCTGGACCTGCTTGCACTGTAACTTCTCTTTCTGTTACACTATCTGTCTTGTTGATATTCTTAATATTCTTGATTATCGACCAATATTTTGCCTCATTGTCTATATCTGAAACAATATTCCAGACTTTGTCTATAGGCGCAGATACTTCGCGACTAGCCTTGATTTCTTCCAGGGGAGTAGCTAAAGCAGTAGGTATCTGCCATACTGTTGTTATGCCAACAGATGCTATCATTAGCACCACTGATACAGTGGCTAATATTTTTCTACTAGGGTACTTTTTTATATCTATCATTCTTTTCATTCTATGTATAGAGACTGAATTTTACTTATAACTCTTGTATACCTATGACACGTAACTTGGTTACTCGACCTAATGGAAGTTCATTGCGGACTCCTTCAAGCCCATCAATTAACACCAGAACTGCACTTATAACTTATTGGGCAAATCATGAGATAAAAAGGCGTTTGACATCGTAGCACCTAGTAAAAACATATCTATGCATGAAAGTGCTGCTATACCACATTATTTCTAATTATATATCATCATCTCGTCATTTGCAATCGTTGCAGATTGCAATTCTGTGCATAACTCTCGGTCTGCTCACTTTGACGGATTGCCTAGGCAGTTCTTACCATGAGCGCAGAAATAACGATCAAGACATGTACTCGTCGTGCCTTCTGAACCACAGCCCCGTTTCATTCCGCCCATGCGGCGCCCGGTCGAGCCATTGGTACATTCCCCAGAGCGCGTCGAGGCCGCGCGCGTAGGTGGAGTAGGTATGGTAGACGACGCCGTCGGAGAGTGCGAACGCGCTCATTCCTGGCGCCTCGCGAGTGTAGGTGGGGAGATCGGTGCCGGTCATGGCCGCGAAATCGCCTGGGTCGAGGGGGTCTTGACGGCCCTTTGAGCCGGTCTCCGAGTCAGGTGTCGTGCCGAGCGTGTTGTAGTTGTAGTCGATGCTGCCGGAGCGCTGCTGCTCCTCGGTGAACGAGGTGTTGAAGTCGTAGTTGAAATCACTGTTCAGCGACGAGGCCCACGTGAACGTCCAGCCCATGCGGCGCTTGTAGGCCTGAAGCGCAGCAATTGGAGCGCGTGAGACCGCGATCATCGCGACGTCGTGATGTTCAAGGTGCACGGCGAAGCCGTTAAAGCCGTCCGCGATCGCAGAGCATGCCGGGCAGCCGCCTGTGTACTCGGGGCCGAACATGAAGTGATAGATGAGGAGCTGTGAGCGTCCTCTGAACAGATCGGCGAGAGACGCCATGCCATCGTCGGTCTTGAAATGGTACTCCTTATCGATTCGAACCCAGGGCAGCCTCTGCCGCCACTGTACCAGTTCGTCGCTACGCCGCGTCAGCGCCTTCTCGGCCTTGAGCAGCTCCAGCCGGGCCGCAAGCCACTCTTCACGTGTTCCGATCTTGTGATCTTTTAAGCTTGTCATGACTTATTATATCCACCCAATAGTCATTATAAAATAGTCTCTTATTTAAAGATATCTTTAATTATTAGAGTCTAATAAACATGAATTATTAAACCTGTTTATTAGGTTGATAAAGTATTTATGCAGTTCTTTTAATATTGAATTATTATGGGAGCATCTGTGTGGAAAGCCTTGTCGGATGATAGCAGAAGACATATGTTATTATTATTAAAAGATAAGAAAATGTTTCCTTCTGAGTTGGCAGAACACTTTGATATGACTCTAGCGGGAGTTTCCACACATCTACGTATATTGAGGGATGCTGATTTAGTGAAGGAGAAGAGAGAGGGTCAAAGACGGCTCTATTCACTTAATACTGAAGCAACATTAGAAATAAAAAACTTCTATGACCAAATGTGGAGTAACAATTTGAATTCCTTGAAAGAGTTTGTAGAAAATAAAAAGAGGAAAGAGGGTAAAAGGAAATAGGATATGATTAGTACCAATGATAGAGAAATTAGGAAGATTGTAGTGATTGATGCTCCTCCAGATATGGTCTTCAAAGCAATTAGTGATGAAAAGGAATTAACTGAATGGTTCCCAGACCTTGCTGTTTTAGAGCCAAGGATAGGAGGAAAAGTGAGGTTCACGTTTTATCGGAAAAACTCTGAAAACCAGGATAGAGATCATTCTCCTGAGGGTGAGGTGCTAGAATTTATTCCCAACCAGAAAATTTCATACACATGGGAACATAAGGATGTAGCAGGTTTTCCACGAACCATTGTAACGTGGCAGCTAGAACATATTGAAAATAATAAGACCAGAATAGAGTTAGTACATTCTGGATTTATTGGAGCCGAGAATGAGATGTATGATGAACATAGAGAAGGGTGGAACTATTATTTGGATAGGTTGGTTGTGCACTATAATATCAAGATGTAAACAATAAGGTGAGATAATGTTTAATTGTCGGTGAGTAGTCAGACAGAGGTACGAAGCAATAACATCAATATCTGAATATAAATTCGTATGATAGATGGACATGAATATACAACGCATGATGATACTATATGCGTTGTACTAAATACTTTCTAGGACTGAGTTGACCTTGCTATATGCTGATGTTATTACATTAGGTGCCGTTCTGTTGTTACTTACTAAAGAACTTTGCAAAGCTCCTTATGCAGAAGCTATCTGGCTTAATCTTTATGATTTAGTTAATCTAAGTATTGATTATTGACCCTGACAATGAAAACGCTCTTAAGAATAAGATGAGGTACTTAACCACCAGCGATAATTGTGTTTGCAGTTATGCCTCAAGTGCCTCATTCCACGGCGACACGGAATTATGCTATAATCGTATGAGCTTGATTGGGATTTGATCTTCTACCAATATTTAATCAAAAACTAAAATACTTGAATATAGATAATGGTTGGTGCATGCCTTCCTTTCAGGAAAGTTCTCATACTCACCGAAAATAATTAAAAATTGTTATTTAATATTGGAATTACATATGCGGCACTTATGAGTATAATAGATCAATTAAAAATAATGTACCTAGCTGGCAGCAGTAAGTACGTCGTGTATCGAATTATGGATACAAATTTACTTATGTATAATTATCATTACTAAGATATTTGAGGAGCATTTCCCAGCGTCAGATTAACATCTCTTCTTATTCCATCGGTTCCCATTACGTCTAAAATCATATTGTCATTAGGAACTTTTGTTTGTATATGCTTGATGAGGTCTGCCATTTGCATTATCAAATTACCATCTACACCAAAAATAATACTGTTTTGAACGATCCCTGCCTTTTCTGCGGGGCTATCGGGTACAACTTCTAGCACAACTATACCTCTTGCCTCTTCGAGGCCTACCATATCCGCAAAACTAGGAGTCACATCAGATAGCCTAGCACCGATCCAAGGATGGCTATACGAACCCTCAGAGATTAGATGAGGAACAACCTTTTGAACTGTGTTAGAGGATATCGCAAAATTTAACCCTGGTAAAGCAGCTCCCGTTTCAGGATTCACCCTTATGAAATCATTTACACCTATAACTTCTCCATCTAGATTTAGAAGTGGTCCGCCCGAATTACCCGGATTGACGTCTGCATCTGTTTGAATCAAGTCACCGACCCAGTATCTTTCAGAACTCCTGTCAAGACCTATCCTATCTGTTTGGCTTACTATGCCGGTGGTCACTGTGTTAATCAAGCCAGCTGGATTTCCAATAGCAATAACAGGTTGTCCTAACTCGACAGTTGAAGAGTTTGCAATCGACAACGGACTTATTTTTTCCCTAAACATTGCAGACGGATCAACCTGAACTACAGCTAAATCTGAAACAGGGTCAGACCCAACAACTCTCGCTGAATAGATATTACCACTTGGAAATCTTGCAGATACTATGGCGGCATCTTTAACCACATGAAAATTAGTGACAAAGTTCAGTTTATTATCATACAAAAATCCTGAACCAAAATCATGTAGATAGTCTTCTACCATAGGACTTCCCCCAAAAGTTATCTTGGGATTTTTCATCTCGGAAACAGTATTTATCTGAATGACTGATTCTGTCACCTTACCGACTAAATCCGACAATAGAGTTTGGTTTAAAAAAGTTAGGGTACCTTCCAAGCTATTAGTACGATTAGAATCACTGATTCTTTCTGTTTGTGATGTTTCTATTGTTGCCATCAGATTAGAGTTATCTAGTTGAAAGTACAAAAGCAAGCAAAGTATGCATGCCAAAAGAATTATCGCGGCTTCATATTTCAACCTTTTTATCCAACACATATCTGCATGATAATCTTTTAGGATTTCTTGAGACGAGTAAACGGCAAGCTTCATCTTTTGCATCAAAGTACTCACGAGTGTAAATTTGAGAGAATATGAAAAGATCGATTGGCCTGTTCGCTCGACAATATTAAGAATATATCAGAAGTTCTAAGTACATAAGTCTTTCATAAATAAACTGGTTCTGATAATTTAACCGGTCATATTCATCATATATATCTGCCAGATATTAGCAGCTATAGCCAATACTTTCAGGTTAACATTCTTAAATGCCATATCAAAAAGGCTATTAACTTCAGAAGTTAATATACTTATTGGGTTAAAGCATGTGAAAGCCTTATCAATCTATTTGATAACTCTGAGCATGTTGTCTTTGATATTTATTTTGGTACTGAATATTCTGGATATAAATGATGTATCTGCACAGCTTACGTTATCTTCTAACGAAACAATAGTAACACCATATCGAAATCAAAATTCCTCAGGTTTACTAAACTATAGTATAGATTATCCTACTAACTGGACTTCGTATATTCCTGTTGACATGCCAGGTTTCGGTACACCCAAAGTTGGATTCAAGGCACCTGCCGTAGAAGAGAGACTTCCCGCATACTTTGAAATAGCATCTCAATTTTTCGTTAGAAATGGAACAACACTGGAAACATATGTAGCCGAAAGCATTCAGGATCTAAGGGAGAAAATTCCGGATCTGACTCTCCTTTACTCAGATACTTCATCTGAGTTAGCAGGTAACCCCGCTTATACCTTGCGATACGCTTATACAGATAACGAAACTGGTAAAATCCGTTTGGAAATGCAAATGGGTACAATAATTCGAGATATTCCTTACCATGCATATTATGTCATTTATTCAGCAGATGTACCTGATTATTCTTGGTATCAGTCGTTAATAGATCAATTTGTTCTCCCTTCTTTTGAAATTCATATCAATAGTACCAACAGACTTGCAGCTACAGAAAATTTTGAAGTACCTGCAGAACAGGAATTATGGTTAAACAGTGGAGAGTTATAAAACAAGTTAGTGTATGAGGAAATCGGTGTGTGCAATATTATACTG
>JAATVS010000444.1 GCA_014523695.1 Nitrososphaerales archaeon TH5895 | reverse complement strand
GATAAGAGTACTTCGCTCGTAACAGAACTAGAGGATGACACTGAACAGTCATTTGATCCAGCTACAGGTTTTTCAACGTATTCGACTGACCCTTCTAGGATATTTCCATATATTTCTATTTTTGAGAATTTATGGACCCAAGCTGGACTATATGAACAGGTAAAAAAAGTAAATGAGAAACTGATAATGCAAGACAAAAAGTACAAGGAGTTTATTAGTGTAGCTGCTCATGAATTGCGTACGCCAATTCAACCCATAATTGGTTTATCATATCTCTTAAAATATGAAAAAGAATCCCTCATGGGAAAAGAAGAAGAATCCTTGGATATAATAATGAGAAATGCTGAAAGGCTGAGTAAGCTCGCAGAAAACATACTTGATTTAACTAAAATAGAAAATGATAGACTAAAGCTAAAAAAAGAGATTTTTGATCTTGATAGATTAATATATGATACAGTTTCTGATTTCGAAAAACAACTTGCAGATCATCATGAGCATCAACAAAAACATGCCGGGTCTAAGATAGAATTAAGATATAACAATCAACAATCTGCTGCAAATGATGATGAGGATGATGTAGAAATAGACGACTCTCAATTCAAACGTAGATTTGAAAATAGTGTTGAAATTGAAGCTGACAAGGATAGAATCTATCAGGTTATTTCAAATTTGATTAATAATGCAATCAAATCAATTGATGATGGAACAGAAATAAATGAGGAAAGAACAGATGAGATAATAGTATCGGTGAGCTATGCAAACAAGTATCAACATCCTACATGTTTTGAATATCAAATTGAATATGACAATGGTTCTATTGATGGCATTTATAGTGATGAGCGCCATAATAATAGCTATTCTTTATTACATGATACAGCAGTAATTGTTTCGATCACAGATACTGGAAGAGGGATAGATCTAGATACAATGCCAAAATTATTTAAAAGATTTGC
This sequence comes from Nitrososphaerales archaeon TH5895, assembly GCA_014523695.1. Taxonomy (GTDB): domain Archaea; phylum Thermoproteota; class Nitrososphaeria; order Nitrososphaerales; family Nitrososphaeraceae; genus TH5896. The sequence continues at coordinate 6,032 of JAATVS010000444.1, read as the reverse complement.
TACTAATTTCAAGACAGGTACAGGATTAGGATTATTTATCTCAAAGAGTATCATAGAAGCACATAAAGGCAAGATATGGGCCTACAATAATAAAGGAAGACAAGGCGCAACTTTTCAATTTTCTCTTCCTTTAAAATCAGCTTGATAAGATCGTTATATCCGCGGAACTGTCTTCTTGCAGTATTTAGTGGATTTCATTAACCTCAGTGCAGTATAGAATTTTCTGCCTCATGACATTGAGAATCAAGATGATGTTCACGACAGATTATTCTTGTCTACATATTCATAATTGATCTGGTTTCGTCAATCTCGTTATGGAACATCATATTATCTGATGGCGAGGCAGACATATCCATATCCATTGACTTGTCCATTGACTTGTCCATTGACTTGTCCATTGACTTGTCCATTGACTTGTCCATTGACATCATATTATTATCACTAATGCTACTCATAGGATCAGAAGGAAGCAATATCATCCCTGTCAAAGACAGGATTCCAATAGATATAAAACAGATACCAGTAATCCTAGCGATCAAGAGCCCACCTTTAACCCATATCTTTTCAGCAAAGATGATGGAGGCAAAGAGTCCCATCCAGAAAATATTCATCCATCCTAGTGCTACCATTAGTAAAAAGTAGGGCCAGCAGCAACCGAGACAATATAGTCCATGGTATGCTCCCATCTTCACTGCTCCCACTCCTCCCTTTCGCCATCTTCTCATAAAGAAACTAAGAGGAGATTCACAATATCCAAGACACCTAGCCTTTAACGAGCTAAATTGATAGATCCCAGATACAATCAGTAAGACTCCATATATGGTATTTATCGATAACTGCTCCTTTTGCTGTTGTTGGTGCTGTTGTTGAATGTCGTTCATTCCCAATTGTGACAATAATATGTCTAGGGCATAAGACCATCCAATCAGGAGTATTATCCCCGTTATTGCCCAAATTGCAAGATATGACAATATGAAAATCATCATATAGTAGGTCTTGGGTCTTAACACGTAGCTTAGATTGTAGGTCTTCCTACGTTTATTTTGACCTTGATTTACTGTATCTGGTATGCCATTATTATTATTATTATCCTTATCACTTCGAGTATTATCTTGTCTATGATATAACATCTGACTGGTATGATTAGAATGGGAATTATCCTTACTACTTTTGCTACTATCAATGAGTCTATTGTAGAAAAGAATCATTGGTATTATAGCTGGGAACATCATAGCAGCCATACCCGCTGTCCATATTACTACAAATAAAGATAATGCTACTGGACTATAGTAAAATGTCATCATAGAAGACATCATAGTATCATACTGCCAGATCGATACAAACCAAGTAAATACAGAGATCGATACTACAATAATAATTATTATAGATGAAATATTTTTCATAATGCTAATATTGGTCAATATATTGAGTAATTGAGTTCATTTATAAGTTAGTAGTTTTATGGGCCTCTCCATTCAAATGGAATATGCTTACTTGATCTACCCTTTCTTTTCCATTTGAAGCCTATTGTATGGACCTCGTCAGCAAGTGATATCCCCCATGTTGCAACTCCTCCAGGCCCGACTTCGCTCCCAGGCGGGTTAATTGTTTGAACGCGTTTACCAGGCGGGGTGGTAGGTCCAGTTAATGCTTCAGCCTTTGCTAAAACTTTTCCTGGTATCTCTGCACTCCAATAGGATAAATCATTTGCCAACTCAAACTTGATAGGAGCATATTCAATTCCTCGAACTTCTCCGATAAGCTTTGCAAACTCGGCCATAAAACCACCGGCCTTTCCACTAAAAATCATATTCAGTGCTTCTCTCTGCTGTTCATTTGCTCTCTCGTCGAAAAATAATGCAAGATCCACTTTTGTTGTGCCGTCGCCTGCCCAGATATTACCTTTGAAGCTACCCACGGTTAATACATTTAAGCCATCAAGGGATGTTTTACCATAATTGCCTATTTTGACATTATACGCCAAAATACCTTCGCAGTCGCCGTAAGTTGGAGTTTGGGCAAACTCACAAGGACATGGTATGTTGCACTTGCAAACGTCAAACCAATCGCCCGTAACTCTCCAGTTGGGAATTTTCCCTTCAGTAGCGGCCATAGCGATTTCGGTGGTTGTTGTTGTTGTTGTTGTTGTTGCAGCTGCCATATCCTATAAATTCAATAATAGTGGTGGTATTTTAGCGTTGAATTTTCTAGCCCCTTTATTGAGAAATTATTTGTTTTTAATGTGCGCTGTGCATATAATGTATAGCTGCAAACATGAAGGACAGACCCGATTTATCGTGTTCTACTCTACGATTGATACTTGTGCAAAGAAATACTTGACAAATCATCTGATCTAATCCCTTATGTATTAAATTGTCTAATGCTTTTTTCTTTCTTAAAATTTCCGGCTTTGAAAAGCGCAACTAGGTCAGATTATGATTTTTGATTGCACTGAGGAACCAACTAGGCAAGATGTTTCTGTTCTTTCTTAGAAAATACTGAAACGCCGAATCTAAAATGTATGTTCTTGCCCAATCATCTTTAGACCGAACTGATCTACCGTAAGCCTGGACAAGTTTTAAACCTGTCTGCCAATAATACCATTCTGGAACTTTATTCCTTTTCGCGTTTATCCATCTATCACTTTTATTAGGATAAGGAACTTTGGTTATTATTTGAAATCTCGATAAATCCTCTTTTAAGTCTAGTCCAGTGTGTAGTGACGGAGAAATTAGGACTGTAGGCTTTTTAGCATAAATGTGTTCTTGGACGACTTCGTCTCTCTGTATTTCTGGATCGGTCACAATGAGTCTTCTCGCATTGTCCTTAGAAATATTTCCTTTGATAAAATTAAGTTGCTCATAAGACGTAGTATGGATTATTCCTTTATGTTTACTGTGTATTGTCATTAAATTATTAACTGCATTTGTAATAGCTGACTTAGTTTCTTGTAATTGCAGATTATTGTAGTTGAGATAAGCCACGTTCATAGGATATATGGGTCTATTTTCTACTGGAAAGTCTGATTGAACCTGTATAAATTTTACTTTATCATTATCAGGAGAGATCCCAATGTTTCTACAAAAGGTCTTATAATTTAGTATTGTAGCACTCATTATAATTGTCTTTGGGCACTTGTCAAATACTGCCTTACAGTACTTTGATATATCTAATGGTTTAAATTCAACTTTTACCACTTCATAGTTCTCTTTTATTATATCTGATACTATCCAATTTTCCGGATCTGATATGATATTATTTATCGTGCGTGTTAGTCTCTCGGTATCTCTAATGGCGTCAGCTGCAACCTCATCTGCTAATGTATTATTTACATGGGCAGAAAGATCTTCATATTGTTTAGAAATTTGTTCATCACTTTCAAATAAATCCGAAGAGGATACTATTCTAGTATTTTCGTTCTGTTTCTTTTTCTTGTTACTAGACAAGCCATACTTGACTTTGCGTTCAATGGCCAAGGATTCGGCCACTGAACCGTTACCAAGTAGATTAAGCATCTTCGTTTCAATTTCTATTAGAAAATCAATCCATCTTTTACTATCATCAAATCCGAAGTCAATGAGATTTAGATTAGAAATATATCTTCTCCATCTCCTCTTTGAAATTGTCAATCCTCTAAACTTTACAAGTTCTGTTTCTAACAAGTGTCCTTCGTCTAGTACTAGTAATTCTCTTGAAAGGAGATTTTTCTTGCTTGGAAGCAATGCCAAAAAATTAGAATAGTTGAATATGGAATGACTAGCACTTAGGGCGATGTTTAATTGATCAAAGTATGGGCATGCTCGCCAGTCTGTAATTGGAGAATTGCTTGTCTTGAAGTTTTTTAGGTGAAGCCAATGTGAATAATCTTCTTGATAATTTTTGATGTTTACCAGAGGAATGAATACCGATTCGTCTCGTGTGCCTTTCTTGACTACAGCGTAATCCTTCGAAAAAGTTCTGTACCTGCAACCGTTGTCTCTAAATGTTTCATCAGTCATGCAAGGGCCGTATTCGACCGTGGTGTGTTTGCATTCGCTAATAACAGGATCTCTTTTTTTTAGTGATTCACTTTGCCGTGGCGCTATGGATGAAAGGCAGATTTTGCATCTATATTTACCATCTCTTATGAAATCTTCCTTTACCAAACAAGGAAAGTTATTTTTCCCTTTGGCTACCTTTAGGTATGAAAAATCATTGGCATATTGGCTTTGCAAATCCTTCGTTGAAGTACATATATAGCTTGATCCCAAAGTGAGTGCGAAAGATATGGCTAGAGGACTTTTTCCAAATCCAGTGGGTGCTTCAAGAATAATATGTTTATGACCGGAGTTAAAAGCGTCACAAATTTCCTTAAGAATATGATCTTGCTTGTGTCTTCTCTGTGGAAAGGGGAAATTCCTTGTCACCTGGGAGCTATTTATTGTTTGTGTATTACTCATAGTAGAACGCCGATGATGGTATTCTTCGTGTCAATACGATAACGTTAATTTATCTATATATGTATGTTTTACAACCTTCATAACAGATAATGTAGGTGAGGAAGTAGTATTCATAACATTTTTTTGAGTTTCAATGACAATTAGGTAATTCTTGCCCTCTAAACACTTCTAGATATTTCTTGGAGGCTTTTTAGATTTAAGCTCGATTTAGAATGTCTTTCATAGAGTCCATTTTAGAAATCGTATTTTATGTCCAAGTTTTTGTATACAAACTGATCTGGCAGAAGTGTCTTTATGGAATGCAGCCAGCAACCACTATTATTGCGTTTCCTTTAGAAAAGATCGTGTAGAGCTTTCAAATGATTGTCTCTTTCGTGCAGTTATTAACAGGTTCAAAAGTCTAAATAATTTGTGTTCAGTTATTAGTTGACAATTGGTAATCACGTAAGAATTGTAAATAAACTCCTATACTATTAACTTTGGTGGAAACCATGGATTAGATCCTTTGCTTTCGCTCCGGATTCAGGTAGAAGCAACCAAATGTCCAACATCAAACTGTAAAGGCTGGTTGCAATTATTCATAAATACAACTTTTGTTGCGATTTCACATTCATAGCATATTATATAGAACTGCTCTAAGTGTTCACCAAATGCAAACAACTAGCCGATGAATTTCTTTATTTCTTTAATCGATTGCGGAGATTATCAACAATATTTAATAGATAACTCCAATTCATATCTTCATATCTTTATAAACTTACAACTTGAGATCGTGTTATAACAAAGAACTAACATAAGCCATCAATTGAAATATCAAATATTGCATTTACTATATAGATTATTTGTGATGTATCTGAGTAAAAAAACACTTGTTTGACAGCTACTGGGGCTTGTTTGTATAGTTACAAATGACAACATAGGGAGATAATTCCAAACTATCTATTTGAGAGATTACTAAATTGAATGCTTAGAGTATTTCCATTATTCGAAATGTTTTATTCTATATTATGATTATAAATTAAATATTCTTACATTTATTTGGCAATTAGCTTTATTTACTTGTAATGTCTAATAATAATAGAAGATCGGTTAGCCGAAAAAGTAGGTCGACATCGCTCTGGAGGATCGTGGAAGCTAAGGCTTGTGCGTACTTCGGAAATGATGTATGCTGTCATATGTAGTAGGTTAGCCATCCCTTTAACAAGGATGGAAGTATAGGCATAAGATAGTATGGGCAAAACCACAGGACTACAATATAGCCTATCAAAGTAGTCTTGCAGGAAACCACGCCTTCGAATGCTAATCGGTCTGTCTGCCTTACAATATTACAGTGATTGGATTAAGAATAATAGGTAACTTCTGCGTCACTTTGGTACCCATAAATTTCTTGTATCGACGAGGCGACTATTTTTTAATTAAAGGATGTGATTTCACCGTTATCTTACATGGACTTTAACCACATCATTCTAATTATTTTCATTACCATTTTCATTGTCGTCATTTGTTGAGTCTTCTTCACCTTGGTCATCCTCTCCTTGTTCCTCTATTGGAGACATAGTTGATGTTGGTTCATCAGCTCCTGCTGTCGGTGAT
>JAATVS010000443.1 GCA_014523695.1 Nitrososphaerales archaeon TH5895 | reverse complement strand
CAGCTTGCTATAATATCCCCTTATCAGACAGCTATTCTAAGTACTATTCTGTCATGGATGCTCTCCGCCATCACTATTAACATCATGATAAGAATAGTAAAACTAGTTAGAACCGACTAGGTTTTGTGTGCGATAATTTTTCAAAGAAGGGTGGCTTAACTATACTTTCTCATGCCTTCTTATCGTTAGGTTATAAGGGTAAATTTTTATTTCAGCTGAACTCAGAAACCAGCTTCGATTGGGGAGGTTGGTTTCATTATTTCTCGTAAGAGAGTAGTGGCATAAGAGCCTTTAGGTAATTTGAAATTAATAGATAGAGATCCGGAATGACTAAATCCCTTACACCAAAGAACTGATTGTCTGAACCCGCCTTTAGCGCTAAGCTCCTGCATATCCTTTATATAGAAATCTTTTGGCACTAACCCCTCCTCTCTGAGAATTTTTTGTGATGTAGACTCAAATCGTCCTTTTCCGGCTTGAAACGAATATCCTACAAGTCGGATTGCGGGAAGCACTGTAGAAAAGGTATCGCTGCTTGGGCTTAGTTTCCTGATCTTTCCAAGTACATCTTCACCTTCGATCTCAAAACACAAGTCACCATCCTTACATTTCGTTATATCCTCCCCGCCTGATAGAGATTCACTAATGCAAAGGTTGAAAATATACGCTTGATATGCCTGAACATATAGTCGTCGAATTCCGATGGGGATGGCCCTTAGTGCACGGATATAGTCCCTCTTGGAGAGTAACGATCGTACTATTTCTCTCTCAATATCCATGCCTTTAGGCAATACGCTAATGAGTTTCTTGTAGTTACTTGGGTCCGACAATTGTTCTCTGATTTCTCTGCTGTATGCGGTATCATACTTGGTGGTCTCAGTCAGGAGCAATTCTGATGCTCGTCTAAAATTCCCTTTAAGTATCTCCCTTCCGACGTAATGAGTTACCATCCTTCCACTTCCAAACCTTTGAAGACCATAGAAATTAGCTATCTTAGGAATTTCAGGCAAAAAATCGGTCAAATCTGTATGCTTGGTTTCAGATATCAGAATAGTGAATTGATTTCCCCAAAGATCTGATTTTGAAAGTAAAGTACTACCATATCCTATAAGACAAATTTCTGTGTGGTAGGTCTTGATCCTTGGGGGAATACTTCTTGCCTTCTGAAAAGTGGTGGCATATTGCACTGTGTTTGCTTTGGCATCTTTGATACCGAGGACTCTTAGTTCCAGTCTATGTTGGTCACGTATTTCGATGACAGCATGGTTGGAATCGATATTGTGTTTCTTTAGAAGATAGATTGGAAAGCGATGAGTAGAATCTAAATTCTTCGACAAGCTTTCAAGGTATCGTTCATTTAAGATCTCCCTTACTAGAAAATCTTCGGGAGTTAGTTTGATCTTTCCACCTATACCGCTAAACGCAGTACAATAGTGCTTAATACCAGCCAGTTGATCAATTGAAGGAACGGTCTTCTCCAAAATATAGAATCCTCACTTCAGGGAAGATATCTTAAGCCCTATTAGTAATTGGGAAGGAGTTGATGACATATCAATTTGCATCAGAATAATTTGGTAACTAAGACTTTTGAACATCCAATTTTACACACCTATAGTATATTGTTCCATCTATTGTGACATCTTCAATTCTTATCGAGCGGAGGTTAGCAATCCTACCAACCTTTCTATGTACAATAATGCCAGACAAATTGTTTATTACATCTTGAAAAGACAATTTGAGCATCAAATAATTAATATCTTCTTCTCTTATGCCTGTAAACTCTGCAATTTCTTTCACCGAGAATGCCTTGTCGCTATTTCGACATAAGAAATCTACTACGATTCGATTTAGATCTTTATGCGCTTCGAATTCTGAGGCATCGATAGGCGGAGGAGCCATTAACGAGATAAATAAATTGATACTTATATAACCGAATCTGTATAAGTATAATCTTTCTGATAGCCACTGGAGATTTAATTGAATCTCTTTTTATCTCCTGGTAACAGGTCATTGCCCAGTAAGTTGCAATGGGGTCCTACATATTGATCCTGTCCAGTAACTCAATAACCTCTTCAAGGGTTGGTGACTCAGCAAATTGATTTCGGATATAAAGCGAGGATGCGGCATTTGCGAACGTCAACCTGTCTATAGGATCGAGACCAGAAAGATATGCAATAATATCAGCTGCGTCCCATACGTCTCCAGCTCCGGTCAGGGTTTTGATCTCGCTTCTGATTGCTGGAACTATCTCACTATCTTTCCCATTTGACCAAGCCGATCCTAATTTAGTATGAATGTCAATACTTATTCCGGTTTTCT
>JAATVS010000442.1 GCA_014523695.1 Nitrososphaerales archaeon TH5895 | reverse complement strand
ATTGACTCAGTGATGAATTGTCTTCTTACAAATTTATAACTGGAGTTTACTAATAGTTGCAGGGGATGAAGTGAATAATCGCTGCTCCAGGCAGAGCCAGAAGCTATGATGACCTCGCGACGAACAGACCCCAAACAATTTTGGCCTAGACCGTCCGTTTCAAGTGTGACTTGAACAAGGGGTTATTTTGCTGCGACGATAGGAGGCATGAACAGTCGTTTGAAATTTTTCTCAAAAGACAAACTGTTCATAAAAAAATAATGACTATCAATCCACAACATATACATTAATCATACGATGATACTCATTCAATGTCTTTGGATGAAATAACATATGATTATCCAGTTTACAGACCTCCTTCAGAGGCAAACTCAACTATTATACAGGTTACGTTGGGATGCTCATTTAATCATTGCTCATTCTGTAACATGTATCGAACAAAAACCTATCAAGAGAGGTCATTGGAGGAGATGAAATATGAAATAGATTTAATTTCCAAATGCCAACCCCTTACGGAAAAAGTCTTTCTTGCCGACGGGGATGCATTGAATGTTAGGACTGAAAGGTTAGTGGAAATATTAGACTATTTGACTCTCAAATTCAAGAGTCTTAAACGAATTTCATGCTATGCGATGCCAAGGAATTTGCTACAGAAAAAGGATTCAGAACTTGAGGTATTGCGAAATCGAGGTCTAAGCATGTTATATGTCGGGATAGAGAGTGGAAACGACGTCGTACTGCAAAGGGTTACGAAGGGAGCATCTTCCTCGATGATTATCGAAAGTTGCAAGAAGGCAATCGATAATGAATTCACACTTTCTTGCATGGTTATCCTCGGCTTGGGTGGCAAAACCTATACCGACGCACACATTTTAGATACCGCCAAGGTTGTGAGTCAAATTAGCCCTCACTTTCTTGCGGCTCTCAACCTCCACCTTGACGAAAATGTTTATGGTGAGTTCATATCCAAGTTTAAGGAGCCATTTTCCTGGTTAACTGATTTGGACATCTTGGACGAACTGGAAAGGCTAGTTACCCTATTTGATCCATCCCGAGAAGTAATCTTTAGAGCAAATCACGCTTCAAACGTTTACAGCATCGGCGGGACACTACCAACTGAAAAACCAAAGCTTGTGAGACTGATTCATGAATTGAAGAGTCACCCTGAGATGTTACGACCAAAGATCGTTCGAAGATTCTGATCCTGAATTGGGTTTCAACAATCTTTCCTGCTAACCCTATCTATCACACATTCAATGACATTAAGGCTAATGTTCACATGAGAATGCCAACAAGTTTATCTTACCAGAGTTAAAGAAAAACAAATAAAAGAAATTTTTGAGTGATCGATCACATTACCAGTGGTGTTTTTCGTCCGGAATAAGACCTATCTGTTCACGTTCGAAGTAAGTCTCTAATTCCTGAGTCCATTTCTCTTTAGCTGAACCTCCCCCAAGTCCTTTTCGTCTGAGCCAAAATGCAATTACGCTCAGGAGGAAAACTGCGAAAAGCATTGTCCCAAATATGTATACCATTACATCGAAGAACAATGGGTCATACGCTGGACCTACCTGCTTCAGAAGACTCTCCAATCCGGTGCTGAACATTCCCACAAGGCTTAGAATGGCGCTCATATTACGATATAATCCAAATAAAATCTATGATATATACATTTTGGTTCGCACGTGTAGATATGTGCCTCATATGTCGAACCTACTCATCTTTATGTGAACCGATAACTATACATTTTTAGCAAAAAATAATCTTGCTAAAAGTACTCGACAGTAAAAATAGTCAAAAAGAAGGAAAGGTGTTGTTCAGTATCCTTATCTATTCTGATTTCTTTTCATAGCTTCAAGTTCGTCTTTGTATCTTTGAGCTTCTAACTTCCAATCCGGTTCACTCTGCCGTGTAGATTGCGATGTAACCGCCCTTCTCGCCCCTCTGGACTTGGCGAAGAATGCAGCTGCCACCCCTCCAAATATTACTACGAGTACTATGATAAATAGTACAGTGTTGTCAAGTGTACCGCTGACCATAGAAGTTCCGGAGCCATATGCACCTTGTTGCTCAGCAAGCGATGTTTTCTCCCTAGCAAGTTTCAGCTGTTCCTCAATACTTCCCGATGTCGTTCCTTCTCCCCCGCCGCCAGTGTACTGAGCATTAGCTGTCTGAATACCAGGCAAAATAAATGCAGTTGCCATGAGTAATACCATAGTGGATAGAGCCAGTAGGTAGGCCTTATTCATATGATCATTTTTCGAATCTCGATTATTTAACTTTTTTGTAAAACCTGTCCCTTCTACAATGTCCGTAACATTTAGATGTCGACCCCCAGAACGTTGTCTATCAATGGCACGAATGCATGCACATACTCGCGGCAAGTCTCATTCGACCCGTCCTACGTCCAAAAGTGTGCCTACTTGGGTAAACACAAGTCATTCAGACCTCATATCTAATATAATTAAGATGTACAAGGAAGATAGTCTAACCGCTTCTCAAATTGGTATCATTCTTAGGGATGAGTATGGGATACCACTAGTGAAACCAATTTTGGGAAAAACTATAACTGATGTTTTGAGAGAGAACGGTGTTAAGCAAGATATGCCAGAAGACCTCGACAGGTTAGTGAAAAAGGCCCTTGGCTTACAAAGGCATCTCAGAACCCACAATAGCGATAGACGAAATGTGCGATCCCTTGAACTGATCGAATCAAAGATCCATCGCTTATCAAGGTATTACAAGAAAAGGGACAATATTGACAAGAATTGGAAATATGCTGCGGTTATAGCACAGGCGCAATAAACTCACGACTTCTAGATGAATCCGCGAAATAGGCTAGACGATGATCTCAAGTCTATTTCAGATAAAATACGGGACCTCATCCGAAAAGACTGCAAGATCCTTATTCTATCGAGCCCCTCCGCAGATGGGATAGCAGCAGGTAGTATAATTTTCCAAACTCTTGAACGATTAAACGCCAAATGTGTGTTGAGAAGCGCTCCTGGTACCAAGGATTCTCTACGTGTTGGAAACTCCTTCTCTGATGAATACGATTTATGTTTTTTAATAGATTTCGAAAACGAGCCAGTCGAAAAGCTCAACAGGAGCTTTAAAAACGAATGGATACTGATCCGGCATCTATCAAATGAAATAGCCCCTGAATCTGATGAGACTTATAGCCTGCGAGTTCTGAACATTAACAAGTATGAGCTCAATGGTTGGTCAGAGATAAACTCTGGAGGAATCTGTTATCTACTTTCGATAGCATTTGATACCAAAAATTCGGATCTATCTGTACTAGCAGTACTGTCTTCACTTGGCGAGAGACAGGATCTTGGAGAAGGTAGGTCACTTTTGGGATTAAATGCTGAAATATCTAAGGTTGCAGAATCTCAAGGTTTGATACGTAGCCAACAAGATGATCTTATGATGGTAGGACGCGAAGGGAGGCCAATACACGAAGCAATCGCTCTGACTCGTTTTCCGTATATTGACGGATTAACATGGAACCTGCAGAGGGCCAGGTCAATAGTGGAAAATTCTGGGGTCAAGTTGAAGGAGAATGGAAAATGGAGAGTATTATCTGATCTTCAGGACCAGGAGAAATGGTCACTTTATGATGGGATTGCAAAATTCGTTGCCACCAATTCTGGCGCCGAGGGACTACCTTTAGAAGGCGTACGTGGAATCAATTATACCTTACTTATGGAAGACCGCGGAACCCCTCTTCGTGACGCAAGGGAGTATTCAGATCTCCTTGGAATATGTGGTAGAGCACAAAAATCAGGAGTAGCAATTTCAGTTTGCCTTGGCGACCGGTTCGAAATGTTAGCTAAAGCTGAAGAAAGCGTCGGTCGTTATCTTGACGATCAGAGACAATCGGTAGGTACTATATTCCGCGAGAAATGGAGGATTTGGACTGACAGAGACATTGTCTTCATGAATGGAGAAGGCGCCGTTGCTGAACATGCGCTCGAAGATATTGTAGCTCTCCTTGCATCCTCCCCACAATTCTTGCAAAAGATCCTCATCGGCAGGACAGTAACTCAAACAGGTACGTACAAGTATTGTTGTCGTATGCACGACTTACCAAAACATAAAGAGATGGCTTCAGCGATAATTGGTTGTTTTAATGTTTCTAATGCGTTACCACTTCCTTATGGGCCCTATATGCCGTGTTGCGAGGTCCCCCCTAGCGATTTGGAAAGCTTTGTTTCATGTTTGAAAGCTGCATCCAGGACCAGTTAAAATGCAAGAGTCTCTCATTGATAAAATCACTATAGATATAGAACTTGATTTAGAAGATGAAGGCAAAAGAGATGCAATAATGAAGTCATTGATTGCTGACAACATCAATTTTCCCCAAGGTTTGGAAATGCATATGCATTCTCTTTCGGAGAACATGCTTTTAATCGAATTCAGTACTGAAGGTTCTATAGAGACGGTTTCCAATACTGTTGACGAAGTTTTGAGCCATATTTCGATAGGGAAAATGGTGCTGAATGATGATTGATCCACGACTTCTAAAAGAGGATCCAGAACGGCTACGCCAAATGCTTATTCAAAGAAACCTGACATTTCCGCTAGATGATTTATTGTCGCTTGATAAGAGAAGACGTACTTT
>JAATVS010000067.1 GCA_014523695.1 Nitrososphaerales archaeon TH5895 | reverse complement strand
TTTATCAATTCACTAAATGTACCAATGCTAGTGTCATGGCATGACTTTAGGTCGACTCCTTCGACAAAGGAATTGTCAGAATGTTTGGTTCTGATGAGTTCCTATAGCAAGAACAATAAATTGGTTACCATGGCAAATTCTTTAGATGACACATTGAGAGTCTTGAATCTTTACGAGACAGTTGACAAATCATTGAATCTTGTAGCCTTCAGTATGGGAGAGATTGGATTGGTTTCAAGATTACTCTGTGCTTTACAAACCAATTGTCCCTTCACATACGCCGCCCTTGACCACCCTGTTGCTCCTGGTCAGTTTACAATCGAGCAGATGAAAAAATTACATAGTATTGTTGAAAAGCATAATCTACTCCATCGGGGTGTGACAAGATGAGGACATACTGCATAATAGGTGATCCTGTAAGTCATTCACTTTCCCCAGCAATGCATAATGCTGCTTTCAAATCACTAGGTCTGGACTCTGTTTATATTGCATATAAAGTTGCAGGTATTGAACTTGAAGCCTCTATCGAATCATTGAGATCTGTCAAGATAGCTGGCTTTAATGTTACCATACCTCACAAGACAACAGTGTTGCAATATCTGGAAGAGATTGATTTCCCTTCAAGCAAGGCAGGGGCGGTTAACACCGTAATAAGTATCAACGGAAAATTCAAAGGCTTTAATACTGATATTCAAGGCTTCGTTCAGCCCCTTCTTAACCGAGGGATAGATTTCAATGGTCTGTCTGTGCTCCTCTTCGGTGCGGGAGGCTCTGCTAGAGCTGTTGTTGTATCTTTGTCTAATGTCAACGGCATTTCTAAACTAGTTGTCGCCAATAGAACTTATCGCAAATCATTGGAACTGTCTAGGCTGGCTGAAACAAACGGATTGACCTCTTCAGTCACAAAGATTGAAGAGGCGAAAGCAATGGCAAAACGTTTTGATCTCATAGTTAACGCGACCTCTGTGGGACTGCAATCGAACGATTCAATCTTGGAAAGAGACGATATTGATGGAAGCAGCATTGTATATGATCTCGTCTACCGCCCAGTTATGACCAAGCTTCTTGAAAAAGCTCGAGAGAAGGGAGCGATGGCCATATATGGATACGAAATGTTACTAGAGCAGGGAGCTCAGGCATTTGAAATTTGGACTGGATTAAAAGCACCGATCCCCGCAATGAAAAAGGCTCTTTTTGGGGTATTCCAAGAGCCAAAATGAATAGATTAATTCGTGTAACGATGCACGGTGCTGTATCAGTAGTAAATGCAGTAGCAAATGGTCATGGTTCTGCATTGGGCATATCTCTTAAGGTAGTTGCAGATTTGTCGATATCTGCAGGAAGAGGAATTCATTTGCAGTCAAAGCAAGGCGAAAAGTTGCTCAATATCCTCATCAAAAGAGCGTTACCCAAGACAGTACTCTTAGACAATGCGATCCGCGTTGAGATCAAATCCGAGATTCCAGTTGGATTTGGATTGAAAAGCTCTAGCGCGGTGTCAAGCGCAGTTGCATTGGCAATTCAGAAATTCCTTGGTGAAGAGATCGATGACGTGAAAGTGCTAAACCAATCGGCTGATGCTTCAATTGACGCTGGCGTTTCGTTGACAGGAGCATTCGATGATTCAGCGGCTTGTTATTTTGGGGGGTTTGTGGTTACCGACAATTTTTCAAGAAAGCTCATAAGAAGAGATCCTGCTTCAGAGAACCTTTCTGCAATCATATTGCTTCCTGCTCGTGTATCAAGAGGAAATTTGTTCAATCTTTACCTTGCCCCTGAAATATTTGATCTAGCATTCAAGATGGCGTCTAACCGAGACTATTGGACCGCAATGAAGCTGAACGGAATGGCGGTAGGAGCCCTACTAGGTAGCGATTTTACTCCTGTCATATCGGCGATCAAGGAGCATGCCCTCTCTGCGGGTATCTCAGGTAACGGACCATCAGTGGTGGCAATTGCTGACTCCAATCATCTTAAGAGTCTAGTCTCATCGCTGTCAAGTTTCGAGGGCCAGGTATTAATATCAAAGGTTAGCAATCAAAAAGCAACAGTAGAAGACT
>JAATVS010000441.1 GCA_014523695.1 Nitrososphaerales archaeon TH5895 | reverse complement strand
TAGAATTAGTAAACTTGTAGAAGTGGGTCTAATAAGAAGGCATAAGGGAAAATATAAGATATCTTCATTTGGCAAGGTAGTTTTAAATTTGCAGAAAGTAGCCGAAAGAACATCTCAGATACATTGGAAACTAGAAGCAATTGATAATATAAAAATGTCTGATAAATCCATCATAGCAGAAATCGATTACTTGAAAATCATAGACATATTATTAGACGATATCGAAATAAAGGACATTTATCTGCGAAATAATCGTCACCTAACCGGAGAAATAGGAAAAGATAAGATATGATAGTTGAATGATTTACCTAGCTTTCACATCATCTATGCATCAATCGACTGACTATCTATATCCCTGAGAGGTTGCTCAGCGGAGAACAAAATCTCTCTAGTTTGCATATCCTTTATGATACTGCATATTATTTTCTTCCGTTCCTCGTCGGATATCTGTATATTCGCAACACTCTCTAAAGCATCAATAGCCACAAACTTCCAATAATCCTTCTCTAGCGCTGCAATGCGCTGTACAACTCCATAAGCTATTTTACCTAAGGAAGTAACTGTATACTTTCCACCGGATCTGTACACCAAATTACACCTAAATAACTTGGCTAACCTTGAGTAATACTGCTTGCGACTCAAATTTAAATGAATGATCGAGATTGGCTGACTCTCGTGAATCGATCTCAAAATGTCTAACGATTTGTTATCGGCTAAACATCTCCAGACATCACTTACAGTTGCGGCCATTTCCCATTTCGGAAATAGGTGTCCATATTATTATATTAACCTGTTCTGTCAAATCGAGGATCTATTTTCCATAGAATAGGGAAAATACATTCATTTTCGATGATTTTTCGCACCAATAGTAGCGAATATGTACTAAAAGGCGCACCTTCAAGCGTATAGAGTCAAAATACCAGCTCGTGTTATAGGATTCAACTTTTAGGATATTACAGGATATGTCATTTCTGCACCCAGTCACATTTATAGAATAATATTATTATTACGAATAGCTTAATATAGCGTAGTAAATTATGCAACAAAGCAAGGTGTAGTTAGTATTCCATTCACATTTAGCCCTTTTCTTCCATACATTGATATATCTTTGGCTTCATAAACCATAAATTCTTTCAGTCGATCTGCCTTCCTTAATATTGGCCTGAGAAGGCCGGATTAATGACATGTGACGTTATTGCCAAAAAGGTAGTAAATGGCATCACCTTCTGGGGGAGTCTTAGACCCAACTTTATCGCCATCTAACTCAGAATAGAAGACAGGAGCAGCTTCAGAACATGACGCCTTTATTATTACATTCTTGGAGATGCCTCCGCAAATCTCGTCAGTTATTTCGATGCCTCCTAAAGTGAATGTGACCCCTCTGCTGGCATCATCATTTCCTCCTAATACCTGTCCACTATAGAACGTTCCATTCTTGGTTATCGCATTGGCTGTTCCAAATGGGTGCAAGGATAATTGCCAGAAACCTGTGGCGCCAGACTGACTAGAATGTTGGCTGAGAATTTCAGGCGAACCCCACCAGGGAAATACCTTTTTGAACCTTGCTCATCATGGGAACATTCTATAAAGGATCCGAATCTATTCCCATTATTGCCGAATGATTCACCTCTAACATTTAGGTTTCCTATCTCGGTCTTATCCTGTCTTTGCAGGTTCGATGCTTTAGCATCTAAATGAAAGTACCCATTATCACCATTGTATGGATGTATGTATCCCAGAGCATATGGTGAGAGTATTATCAGAATACCTATGCGTACCAAACATCTTCTAACATTGCTTAAAATGTCACAACCAACTCAATGCTAAAGAAATCGTTTAATATTCAATATATATTTACTGATACCAGCGAATTTATGTTAATCAGGCCGAGGATAATCTGTCCGCTGAAGGGGAACATAATAAGTTATTAGCACGTTTTGCAGACTAAAATCTATAGATACACTACAATGAAAATAGAGCTAAAAGTTTCTCGACATCATTAATTAACACTTCCGGTCTAGATCCATATACAGGATGAAAAAAGAGTCCTCAATTATTAACGTATATAAAGCTCTCTCCAACGAAAGTTCTGTCCGTCTCTTTACCTCTATTGCAAATAGTAATAATAGTAATAATGGTACACAGTTTTCAATGACAGATTTCTCCCTATCAAAGCCTCAGTATTATGATAAGATCAATGATTTAAGAAGTGCCGGCTTAATATTCAAATTGAAGGGAAAATACAATGTCACGTCCTTCGGGAAGATCATCTTCACTCTCGTAAAGATGTTAGATAAAGCTGCACAGGAGCACTGGAAATTACAAGCAATTGACGTCATGAATTCTGCAAAGGCGATGGGAACAGATAAATCTAAAGTCATTGATATATTACTCGACGACATAGAGATCAAGGAGATTTTACTCAAGGAACTAACCAACGGTTATGAAAGGTCAGGGTCTATCGTATAGCTTACCCTATAATACATTCTCTTCCATATCCATTCCCCGGAGATTTGTTCGTCTATATCTTGAGCTTGTCCACTGGGATAGAAAGAGGGGCGCTTTAGTAATTTTTTGTCATCACACCCGAAGAAAAAAAGCCTCAAAGATTGACTGTCAAGGGAAACAAAATGGATAATAAATTTTTCTACACCAATTTCAATATACTCGTGTATTTTATTCTTGATAATTTCCGGAGTTCCAATAACTGCGTTGATTCGCTGGATAAAAGATCCTACGCTTTCATGTTCATCTTTTCCTTTGATACTAGATCATTTATCTGATCCTCACTCTCTTTGATGAGACAACGGAAAATAACAGAACGCTTTATATCATTGTACTCCCGACCAACTGAGAAACAGTGATCTATTAGTATATTGAATCTTCTTTGAACCTCTTGAGACAAACGGATGGTTGTAAATATCTGCATGTTTTGCAACTACTTTTAAGAGACATCGTGGCAGTCGGTACAGTTGCCGTAACAGACGAGGTTGATGCAAGGGTAAGAGAAGTTGGCGGTATAGCGGCTAGATCCTTTGGTAGTGAAAGTGGAGGTTCAGAAATCAACACCACCGTGTGCGGCCCAGGTGTAGCACAGGCATGCCAATCGTCCGCTGTACAATAGCATAATATAAGACGAACAAACTTCACGCTTCTTTTTTTTAGTTCCAAAAACGTATAGACATTCTGAATGCATCGAACAGATCATCATGACTCGTAGACTTCCGTTGTGACCATAAGCACTTGGACAGCAGATGCTTCTGCTGCAATTACTTACTAATAGACGAAGATCCTAAAAAATAGTGTAGTTAATGCCATAATTGCAAGGATTATAGTTGCTAGTTGCTCACCCAATACTGCAAGGTCATAAAAGTGTGTAACATTGTTGTGTTTCTCTCACCCCATTTCATTTTATTACCTTTTTCTAAAACTTCCTGTAGTCCTTTACCATTATTTTATCACACATTATCAAACTTTTTCAAAGCCGTATGTATTTCTTCAGCAATGTCTTTGTAAACAACCGCCTCTAATATGGCACGATCCATCTCACATTCTTCACTAATCTTTATGAATTTCAAAAACTCCTGAGTCAGATCCTGCTTGATATTTGCATACTCACGCTTTGTTTGATTGACGTTATCGGGTTCAACTTGCTCTTTATCAACAAACCTATTAGCAAGTTCGCTTAGCCTTCTTTCCCTCTCTTCGGGGTCTACATAACTACCTGGGGACGACATAACTAAACTAATTTCACCGCTAGAATATTTAGGCTTTCTTTTATCGATGCCAAAACATTAACGATAGACGAAATGCATCTAAGCAGCCATGAAGTCAGTTCTTTGCTCAAGGTTCCTTCGCCTTTCTCTACCGCAGTCCTTAATGAAGTAATTAGTTTACATTTGAAGCCGAAGAGAAGACTAATAATCTATGCTACTGATAAATCAAAGTGGATATTGAATAACCAGAAAATACGTGCCATCTTGGATCGTTATTGGGAAGCCACAGTGGCTCATAATTTAGAGAGAGTGCATGAATTTTATCATGATGATGTTGTAGTTGAATTTCCACAGTCTGGCGAACGGATCCGGGGGAAGCACAACATATACGAACTCAGGGCGCATTATCCCGCTAAAGTTACTTTTAAAATCCTGCGAGTTCGTGGTGCTGCTGGATGGTTACGGTGGATCAAAACCGTTTTTGAACGCGGTAAAATAAATGAAATCTGGAAAAACATAGAATTAGAGAAATGGTTTGATCCTGCGTTCCAGGAATTCGTAGATAGGGAATTATCCCATGCAATTAGAAAATAACGGAGAAACTCTTTAACAAGACTTGTTAGTGACCACCCAAACGAAACCAGTTCCAAGATGAGTGTCTGACGTATATCATAGACGGCCCTTCTGAATTCTAGACTCATCTAGTAAGTAGATCAACTCTAACAGCTGTGGGAAGAGATCGATCGCTTTGATAAATGATTGTAACAGCTCACAAGTTAAGGTCGATGTGGGTTCATTTTCGAAAGGTAACCAAGCCTTTTGCTTAACTATCGACATTTCTACTATGCCTCTATTGAGGATATGGATCTTCGCTACTTAATTTGAATTGATATCACATTAGTTAGTGGAAGGTGTCCAGAAAATACTTGGAACATTTGAACCTACAAACGACTGGAGATTAAAGCACAAATACAGATAAACTTACGGCACAAATATAGAGTCTCTTTGTTCTACGTAGTCACATCTATTAGGTAGTTAAACGTATTAGGTATCGAATCTAATATGAAGTTTGGCCTACAACACCCCAATTTTAGCTATGACTATAGCGATCAGAATACTTCTCGGATTATCGATACTCTAAGTACTCTAGTAGCAAAAGCTGAGAACAAGGGCTTTGATTCTTTTTGGGTAATGGATCACTTTCATCAGATTTCAGTTGTGGGGAAACCAGAGGAACCAATGCTTGAGGGTTGGACAACAATATCTGTACTTGCAGGCATTACTACGAGGATAAAACTGGGTACACTGGTAACAGGCGTCATATACCGCTATCCTTCCATTTTAGCTAAAATTGCTGCTACACTTGATGTTTTGAGTAAGGGGAGGCTTTTTTTGGGGATAGGTGCCTCTTGGAATGAAGAAGAATCATTAGCATATGGTATTGGGGATAGCACAAATAATAGCGGTAGTAATAATGAAACCTCTCCTATTTCATTTCCGTCTAACAAAGAACGACTGCTTCGCTTAGAAGAGGCATTGCAAATAATACGAAAGATGTGGACAGAGGAACCTTCTGCCTCATTCAAAGGCAAGTACTACCAAATACATAATGCTTATTGCAATCCCAAACCAATTCAGAAACCAACTCCACCAATTCTTGTAGGGGGGAGCGGCGAGAAAAGAACTTTGAAAATAGTAGCAAAATATGCTGATGCATGCAATCTCTTTGGATCAGCAGAAACAGTAAGGAGAAAGCTCGACATTTTGAAAACACATTGTAGAAATGTAAATAGAGACTATGACTCAATCTTGAAGACCAAACTTGGTGTAGTAGTAATTGATAATGATGGGCTGATGGCTAAGAAAAAAGTACAGCAGGCTTTCATCGGAAT
>JAATVS010000440.1 GCA_014523695.1 Nitrososphaerales archaeon TH5895 | reverse complement strand
CTTTATCGCGATCAAGATTATCGTTGATGAGGTTCAACCCCTAGCTTCATTTGGAATGCGCTTCTTCATCGCAGGTCTATTGCTAGTATCCGCTCACTATATCTTGATTCATACCATTTATCGTCTATCCGAAAGAAAAGACTACCAGATTCCTCAGTTTAAAAATAGACAGTTCTGGAAAAGCTGGTTATTATCAGCCCTATTCTTCATCGTAATAGGTGCTTTAGGTCAATAAAGTGGGCAATATGAAAAGAATAAGATTAGTATCATCCAATATATTTGAGATTATTATTGACAAGTAACATGTTACCAAATGCAGTACAGTACTGTTGCAATTCCGAGATTGATTGCAATTCTTTATCACGCATATCGGGACGTTTGTTTGGTTGTTGCTAGTCTACCTATTTAATGCTGATAAAGTAGACGTGCGGATAGTTTTTGTTAATATCAAATGATACGGGCGTTACCCTTGTTATTCACAAGATCTTCAATCCATTGAAACAAATTCCAGCTATATCTATATCAGAAATCTTAACAGCACAATTTTATTTTTGTCAGTTAATGAACAGAATATTGAAAACTCGGATAGAGAGTCATGCCACCATCAACATAAAGTGTCGTACCAGTAATATAACTTGCTTTGTCTGAAGCCAGAAACTCTACTGCATTTGCCACTTCTTCTGCCCTACCGATCCTTCCCATCGGTATTTGCATCAATGTTTTATGCCGTGCAATTTCATTTTCATCAAGCAGGATGTTCATTGGAGTTTCTATGGCTCCTGGGGCGACTGCATTTGCTCTTATGTTGGATTTTGCAAGCTCGGATGCAAGGGTCTTTGTCATCATTTCAACTCCTGCTTTGGAAGTTGCGTATGGAATGTAGTGCGGTTTGGGTATCAATTGATGTACGGAGGTTATATTTATGATACAACCTCCGGTTGGATCCTGTTGTTTCTCCATATGTTTTACAGCTTCTCT
Organism: Nitrososphaerales archaeon TH5895; assembly: GCA_014523695.1. Classification (GTDB taxonomy): domain Archaea; phylum Thermoproteota; class Nitrososphaeria; order Nitrososphaerales; family Nitrososphaeraceae; genus TH5896. Next base: position 4,187 of record JAATVS010000440.1, on the reverse strand, counting down.
ACAGCATATGAAAGGACCTGTAAGATCCACCGCCAAGATTTTTTGCCATAAATCCACTGTAGTTTCTTCGAGCGGTATGTCCTGCTGTACACCTGCGTTATTGACCAAAACATCTATCCTGTTATAGTTCTTGATTGTCTCTTCAATTAATCGAATACAATCCTCCTCTTTGGAGATATCAGCTTCTATCGGAATAGAATTGCAGCCTAAAGTTCTGATTTCATCGGACACTGTTTGAGCCTCTTGCAGCTTTCTAGCATTTGTGACCACTGCCAAATATTCCCCGGACTTTGCAAATGTGATAGCTATGGCTTTTCCGATTCCCTTGCTAGACCCTGTTACAACTCCAACTTTTTTATTCATAAATTACAGTTGATTATCCCAAATTAGTAACTATTTATGTGTTTATGTCGGAGGATGTTGGACAGACTCAATCAGATTAGGCATAGAATCTTAGAGAAAGTATCGTATACTCATTTAGTTATCTGGATTCGCAAAGAAAGGCCTTTTCGCAAGTGATGCATGATGATTATTCTTGAGGTTGAAAAAGTCCGTTGAACTATCCCTATTAGTAGTATCCCCTCTGTCAGATTCATTAACATGTACAAGTTTATCAAACTGATTTTTCCAGAAGAAAGATTAAGAGCCAAAATATGTGTTCAAAAATTACGATGATCTCTGTCTAGACTTCAGCTTCATTTTGATCCCGTTCTTTGGATTAAGTGTTATGCCGGGTTGAAGCTTAACGCTTTGATTGGGTGCAAGTCGCATGCTCCAATAACTTGATATTGTAGCTATTAAGAGAATTCCCTCTTGCCATGCAAATGGTTCCCCAACACATCCTCTAATCCCTCCTCCAAACGGAAAATAGCTGAACCTAGGCAGATGCATCTTAAACTCTTCAGTCCATCTATCAGGATCGAATGATTCTGGATTATCATAGTACTTTGTATTATGGTGCATCACATATTGACTGAACATCAACGAAGAACCCTTTGGAATCGTATATCCTCCTAATGTATAATCATTTTGTACGAACCTTCCCATAGTCCATACTGGAGGATACAACCGCATAGCTTCTCTAAACACTTTTTCAACATAATTCAATTTAGGCAAATCGGCAATTGAAAGTTGTTTGTACTCTTCGCTATTTCCACCTAATACTGAATCTATTTCTTCAAAAACCCTTCTCTCAATCTGAGGATTCTGAGAGAGGAGATAGTACGTCCAAGTTAGAGCATTTGATGTGGTTTCATGGCCGGCGATCAGTATCGTTATTATTTCGTCACGTAATTGTTTGTCTGTCATTATGCTGCCATCGTCGGCTTGGACCTTTATGAGCTTGGAGAGCAAATCCGCTCCTGAAAAGGATTTATCGTTTGTTCCCTTCTCTATTACTTTTCTCCTTTCAGATATTAATCCATAAACTATGGTATTAAGCGTCTTTCCTGCGCCCTTTGCTTGTGCGACTTTAGGGAGAATAGGAACACGGTCCAAGATTTGGCCTAGAGGGTGTTGCAGTCTACTAGCATACTTTTTCGTAATGGAGAACGCATTCCCAAAATCTCTTGCCTGTTTAGATTCCATATCATAGTCCATAACCGATTTACAAATTATTGATAATGTAACCTTCATGAGTTCGGAATGGATATTTACTACTGAGCCATTTTTCCATTCCTGAATCATACGTAGAGCCCGATCAGTCATTATCGCTCCATACGAAGATATCTTTTTTGGAAGGAATAATGGCTGGATCAGCTTTCTTTGGCTTTTATGGAATTCTCCTTCACTCGTAACTAGACCTTCACCAAGTAATCGCTTCGCAGATTGAAGACGTGGACCTTTACTAAAATTACTATGATCGTAGATCAAAATCTTTTCTATGTAATCTGGATTATTGATCAGGTACACATGCAGGCGACCTAACTTGAAATGAGATAGATCCCCATATTCATCAGCAATTTTTGAGAGGGTATTAATAGGATCTTTAACGAAACTTCGTACAATCTTTCCAGGGATATGTGAAGATGGTCCTGGCGGGAACTCCAAGCTCGATTTTTGCATCATTTTTGAATTGATGCGTCTTGTATTTAAGTATCTTTCATAGCGCATTTCATTTACGCGGTTTTCTGTCAGACGTCAGATTGAACTAAAGAATAACTTTTGGCATGCAAATTCAGATTCAAATTAAAGTCCTACTTGTAGCCCAGTTGTTGAATATCTGTCTAAAGTTTTTTGTGGGTGTTATGTTTCTATCGATTTCGATGACGATGTATTATTTCATTTCATTTCTCTCTTCCCAAGAATTTGTTCTAGCGAAACCTTTCCAAAAATCCCGAAAAGAGTCATAGCTAATCCGTGAATTAATAGAACCACTAACAGGACGTGAATAGGAAAAACAATTCCAAAGATGTGCGAGTTACTGACGAAGATCGCTGCCCCTACACTAAGAGCACCTAGTCCCAAGCTCACCAATCGGAATAACTTTCCCTGACTTTTTGCCAAAGCACCTTGAAATAGCCTCCCAAAGCCGTTAAACATGACACTTATTGAAATAGATAACAATACTTCAGGTATTCTCATTACGGTCGCTGGGGATATGAGAGCTATGAAAGCAAATATTAAGGCCAGCACTCCAAGCGCCAAATCTGGAATAAACTTTTTTTAGTACTACTATGGGTAGGATCTAATGCACTCCTAAATACCAACAGACCTAACAAAATTCTCTCGATTCCAATGGATAACAGTGCAACTGAAAGTACAGTCACTATTACGTCAGCCGAAAGAGTAGGAAATCCTAAATACAATACCAGAGAAGATAGTATGAGTGAAACTATTCCAGATCCGATTTGTACAGTACGAAACCAATTGGGTGATTCGTATTTGAGCAATACTAATTGATCTAATGGTTTAGCCTATTTATATAGTCGCATTCAATTTTCGTCTCGTCAATAAAGTACATCCTAGTTGCGACTAAGCCTGTCGAAATTTATCCTAAATTTCCAGACTAACGGATAGATATAAAGATAAAGAAATACCCCGTAATCAATACCAATAGATTATCCGAAGTCTCATCCATCTATCCCCAAAAAAATACCAAGAAAAATAGCCTAAGCCTTAAACACCTATTTTGGTCTATTAGGTTAAAATAAAGCACTGTTACTACAGCTTGCAGTACCTCTAACCGTTTTCTGTTTTATGGAACGTATGCAGCTCACATATCATTTAGGTTCGATTACTATGCATACCATAGTCGCAGATACCATAAAAGAGGGGGGGCATTGATCCCTTTGAATCACATTCTAGTTCAATTTTATGGCTATTCTTTTTTATCATTCAATTCGTTAGTCTTCTAGTTTTGATTTGTTATGAATATTTCTAATTAATGTTAGGGTTATAGGCCTCCCAATCGTCGTACCTCTAGCAGCATGTCTGCTCGTGACTCGTCTCGGTCTACTCCTGCTCCCCAGCACTTTTTCCTTCAGATATTCCAATGTTACTACTGTAATGATAAATAATGCAAAGGCTCATAACTTCTTCTTTACTAAAGCGATAATAGTACTAACAATATCCGCCATCTCGTTCTTTTTGATCAAACCAGTAGCAAAATGAGGCTTTCCCCCACCTCTTCCGACTATTTCCTTAACTATTTTATTACAATCAATGGCTTTTAATGATTCATTTGCCGCAACGACAATTGTTGCGGTAGGTTCGGATACAGGACTATTATTATTACCGTCATCATTGGGTGCGTTAGCGATAATTACGATCGTATTACTATTAGCTATCCTCATATCTGCAAATGCGCGGATTTCTGAATCAATCAAGTCATTAAAGATACCGTGGAATAAGGTTGCTTTATTGCTATCAAAGATGTATGGTTGTAAACTATCGAGACTCTTTCTACTGTAATTCTTTAAATCTCCCAATAACTTGTCATTCTGGTTCTTAATCTTTTTTACAGTATTCTCAACACTGTTAATATTGGCACCTGTTGCTTTGCATATGTTTAGTAACTTCTGTAATGCGTGTGTGGCAACTTCCCTGGCTTGGAGTCCTACGGAGAAGTCTATTTCAGTTATGTTACCTCTATTTGATACTCCTGTCACTAAAAAGAAGTCACACTCAGTAAGATTAATTACATGATCTCTAGCACAGGCCGCAAGATCATGGTTTTCTATCTCAAT
>JAATVS010000439.1 GCA_014523695.1 Nitrososphaerales archaeon TH5895 | reverse complement strand
TGGAACAGGACATACCCATGATATCGCCCCATCGGCTATTTGTCCGGCTAATTGAAAAGCCATCTTTCCAAGTGTTGAAATTAACACTGGTATCTGAGCCGTTCGCGGCATAGTGGCTACCACGCGAAAGAATTCTCCATGGTGATTGACTTTCCCATCCCACATTGCAGTATGTAGTACTTCTAGATATTCATGCAGATAGGCTAACGGCTTACTTTGCTTCAACCCATAAGTATCTTCTATGATAAAGCGATGACTTGGGCCAATCCCGAGTCTCAATCGACCAGGTGCAAGATCATGTATAGCTAGTGCTTGTTGGGCTATAACCAGCGGATGACGTGGATAGGCTGGCACAATAGATGTCCCTAGGTTTATTGTAGATGTTTTTGCTGCCGCTGCTGAGAATGTAGTTAATACATCTGGCAAATTAGGTGGCTGCGCCATCCATATCTGCCGAATTCCAGCATCTTCTGCTGTAACGATAGTTTCGACCGCAGCCGCCGCATTAGTGCCATTAATGGCGAGTCCAACACGTTCTCGAATTGGACGAGAACTGGAGACAACTTGAGGGTTACCACTACTAGTCATAGACTTATCTTGAGATAAATCGCCATATCTTGTAAGAATGGGGATTTCATGATGAGCTTCACTCAAAAATACTATAATAACTTTCTAAACGGCACGTACATTAGTACCTGAAACAATAGACGCTTTGGAATCATAAAAATGACAAATGCTGTCGGCATCGGGATTCTGTACGTATCTTTTGTTCTACATCTAGACACATTTTAACAAGAAGCTACAGCTCTCACAAGAATATACTAATATATCAAAATTGGAATTTAGTTCCATAATGTCATTGCATCGGGGGCATTCTATTTCCATGTCTAATTCAGACAGCACTGGCTCTTCTTTTTGCTCCGGTAGACTAGATTCTTCAATTGTTTTAAGAAGTTGATTTTCGGGCTCCGTCTTTGGGGGAACTAGTTTAGTACGGCTTTGTCTTGGCACACTGATAATTAACAAAAATAATTAATATATCCAAGCTGACTACGGTGGGAGCGGGGGAGCTGGCTAAATTAGATCCCCCACTCCCCGTCTATGAGTTACTACAGAGAATATTAACAATAAGTCAAAAATAGTTAACATAAGACAGCTTGACGCACATCTCTAGTCGATTTAAAGAAGTAACTATGGAAGAGATTCCAGATATCACTAGCGACATGGTTGACAAGTTAAGAAAGCTCAATATTAATTCGGTTTATCAACTAGCTGTCCAGAGTCCACTCGAGCTTGCAATGGTGATTAGTAACGCATACTTTGATGTTGAGTCGGCAGGTAAACTTATCGCAAATGCCAGGAAGATCCTGACGGAGAATGAAATTCTATCAAAAGATTTCTCGACCGCAGATGACTTGTTAGAAAAGCGAAGTAAAATATCCAAGTATACAACCGGTTCATCAAATTTCGACACTTTTCTAAATGGCGGTTTCGAAACACAATCAATTACAGAGATAGCCGGCGAATTTGGCTCAGGCAAATCACAGATCTGTCACACTTTATGTGCAGCTGCTATAACATTAATGGAAAATGATAGTCTAGATGCAAACGATAATGGATCTAAACAAAGATCTCCTGGAAGTATCATATTTATCGATACGGAGAACACATTCCGTGCTAACCGTGTCTATCAAATTGCCGAACAAAAGAATCTGGAACCGGAAGATATTCTTAAGAGAATCTATCATTGTAATGTATACTCGAGCGAGCAGCTAGAGCTTCTTGTTGATGATCTTCCCAAGTCGATAGAACAATATAATGCTAAACTTGTTGTCGTGGATAGTATAATTTCACTACACCGAGCCGAGTTCTCTGGGCGAGGAACATTAGCAGAAAGACAACAGCGATTAGGAAAAATGTTGAACAAGCTTAGGCGATACGCTGATATTTACAACATAGCAGTTGTGATAACCAACCAAGTCATATCTTATGCCGACGGTTCACATCCAGGTTTTGATTACATGAAAGCCGCTGGTGGAAACATAGTAGCTCATGGGTCGACGTATAGAATATTTCTCAGAAAATCGGGTAAAAACAGAGTCGCTACAATGGAAGACTCACCGTCTCAACCATATCAGCGTGTAAAATTCTCAATTTCCGAAAGCGGAATCCAAGACGTTACTTCCTATAAAACAGAGGAGGAAAATTCTGGTTGGTAGAGATAGTTAATGATAGCAGTCGTAATTCTAGCGCTCAAATACTGGGTGATTTATATCCAGACCCACGCTCTCTTCCTACTCCACAGGCTTTACGTGAGCCGATTCCGTCCGTTACGCTATCAGAGCTTGAACCAGGAAAGTACATTTCAACAACTGCACGAGTTGCATATCTCAGAACTGCCGAAAGACACGACGCTCTTGGTGAGAAAGTAGTTTTCACTGGAGTACTTGAGGATGCTTCGAGTAAAGTTTCGTTTGTTAGCCATAAGATTGCATATCCACTGATCAGAGACTCAGTATATAATATTAATTCTGCTTATGTTCACGAATTTCCTGACAGGTCTTTATTATTGGTAATAACAGAGATTACAAGAATAGAACCAAGAAATATTGAAGACATCCGTGAGTATACATGGGTTCCAAAGATTGGTGCTATCAATAGACCTGTTAGATATATCTTTTTGAATGGAACGATCTCGACCATTCACAGCACATCTGGCTTAATTAAGCGTTGTAACAAATGCAGATCATTAATTCTCTACGATGCTACTAAATGTCCAAAAGAATGCGGTATGGGCTATGCATGGGATCTTCGTATATCAAGCAAGTTGTATGATGGCTCAGGTGCAATTAAGATGGTCTTGACCAAAGATCTTGCTGCTAAAGTACTACAGCGAAACTTGAGCCAACTTGTCTTACGTGCTTCATTATCTCAAAATAATCATGAAGATCCAAGTCAGCCAAATAACAATTCTATCTCAACTCTCAATATTGAAGTTCCGTCTGCATTTGATATAATGGAGGCTGTTCTACCCAATAATATATCACCATCATACTACACAAGATCAGACAAACTAATAGTGTCTGATGGCCGAAATCTGGTCTATTTTTCAGCAAATGATTCGGATTTGAAAGCTAAGTTTGCAGAACTAAATGTTAGACAACTTGATGCTAACGGGGCTGAATCTATGGAAGACATCAAAATTATCAGAAGATTAGTAGAGCGGGCTATTTCCATGAGTATTCAAAATATTACAGAAACGAGAATGAGACATGGAATTTATCTTCTCGAAGATCCAATTGCGCTATATAGATGTGAAAGAGCGAAATTATACTTGGGATTTTCTGCCGACATTCGAGTTGATACCCAACAACTAAACCGAAATAAACTTCAACTGATTATAGAACTAAGTCCACATGCCTATGTCAGGGAAAGCGTGCTTGATTATATTAGAATGAGAAGAGAAGCGGGAGCTACGGCCAATGCTGTTGTTCGAATGCTGTTTAATTATCGAAATAGAGTAATTGTAGCACCAACAGGCCATTTTGGCAGCATAGTCGATGTAATCTCCAAGAAAGCAAGCGATCAAATAGTATCTGAACTAGATAATCGGAACTTGGTCGAATTCTGGAAGCAGGTTTATGACATAGATATTTCACCCTATGAAATCCCACTGCTTAAGATTAAGATGCTAAACTCTGAGAATACTTTTACTTACCCAGCGTCGATGTGCTACTTCGGCCAAGAATCAATGTACATTCCAGCTTCTGTTCAGAAATTCATTGAGTATAAACAATCAAGACTCATTCCAAGAATATATGAAGTCGTAAAGAAAGCATTTAAAGATTTGAAGATCGGGGACAATATAGAAATTCATAAAATTAGCGATATCTATAGAGCTAACGACAGAGAAAATACACAGCGACAGATACTCGAAGAAACAAGAAAGAAACTATACGGCAAAAATGTGAGTGCACGTGGCTCAGTTATGTACGTGCATGATGAGCTGTGGTTCTTTCCGAACCAAATCCATATTTCTTGAGAATGACTTCTTCTATGTTTCAAACATATATTACTGATATGAAATGCGCTCTTGATCTATTAGACCCGCAGAGTACTCTGAAAAAGATGTCTACTGGCTCGGCAGAAATCGATTCTCTAATTGATGGAATTCAAGAGAATTCATTCTATTTATTTTATAGCAATGGTGAAAATCAGCTATTTCTTGATTCTTTATTGTATCGGCAATTAGTTGGTTGTATCTTACCAAAAAGTAACAAGAAGAATGGCTTTGAATCTGCGGCCATGTTTCTCAATAATATTGACATATCTATAGATAGGAACAAACATCAACTATTAAACCCAGAGAAGATTGCTATCACTTCAAAGTATGCAAGTATTGAACCAAGAATTGTATTCAAGAACTTATCTGTTCAAACTGCATATAACCAAGAGCATCAAGTGACAATTGCAGAAGAAATTGCTGACGAGATAGAATCAAACTCTGATATCAAACTACTTGCGATTAGAGACTTAACCAAGTTTCTTGCCAGAGGCAGCGACTCAAATTGGAATACAAATGACGATACTAATACGTTGAAGAAAACTCTGGGAATATTGCACAGGGTATGTACTAAAAATAAAGTTGCCATGATAGCTACAGCAGACTGTAACATCTCAAATAATGGGATTATACCCAAACCGATTGGCGGGACTTATCTTAAACATATCGCAAATGTTATCGCACACGTCAAGCCAATTGTCTGGTCCCCAACTCATGGCGATATTACTAGCCCATATACATCATTCAAAGCATCTATGATCAAGCACCCATACCAGAAAACCCCGAAATCAGTCAACATCTACGCGAGAAAGATTGGCAAGAGAAGAAATCCAATGTTATACATCTTGGACTGATTTACTATGGGTAGGATCACTCCATCATTTAGACAATTATACGAAGAGACAGTAGCCGAACTAAAATCTGAGCTTCAATCTGCTATGGTAGATCTCGGCCATAAGAGTGCATTTGATATGATATTAAAAGATGCATGGAATCGCGAACAGGCCGCTATGGGCAACTCTACTTTGCCAACTGTTTGTGATAAACTTAATCTCATCGCTTCTATTCATAATAGAAAACTTACAGCAGCTATGGCTAGGGAGTTGAAAGATAAAGACATAAAGATAAAGCAGCTTTCTGACAGTATTGTCGAACTTGAGAATACTATAAAGATTATTATGGATAAATTGAAAACTGAACCAAATGATCCCGGTATACCAAGATAGATCGAAATGGCCATTCAAACCGCAGAGGGCTGGTTGCTCGATGTTTCACACGACTACGGTACTAGCGAGATTAATTTACTCATAAAGTTACGAGATGGTAGAGTTCTTAGTTTCAAGCAAAAACTCAAAGAACTTGCTTTCTATATACTTCCAAAGTCTCATTCGGCTGCAGAAGATCTTCATCAACAATTATCAAGAAATGATCAAGTAATCAAGAAAATATTTTGGGATGATAAGTATATTGATCTTGCTGACAGGAACAAGACACAATTAATAGGAATAGTGCTAGAAAGTATCCAATCACAAGACTATCAAAAGTTCATCAAGAAATTGGGGACAGATTCTAGAGTACGCTCTTTGTTTAACACAGAATTGTCTGTCATTCAGCAATTTATTTATAATCAGCTAAAGATTGCGCCGACCAGCAAAGTTAGAGTCGAATATGAAGAAGAAAAGTTGTTATTTATTTCTAAAGTGGACGATGGTCAAGACATAGCCCCGCCCCCGTTTAAGATTATGCATGTTAGAATTGGGGATGACAATAAAAATGACGAAATAATATTCAAAGTTAGACTTGAGAATGGGACACCAGTCGTATTTAATGGACTGTCCTATGAGAGCTTTGTTTCGTGTATCAAAGAAAATGAGCCGGACATTGCAATTATCTACGAAGATAATCAATATGATTATGACATTGTCAGCTCAATAGATGACATAATTACTAAATACTGTAATCAAATCATAGTCATACATAGCCATGATACAGTTGATGATATTTCTTTTGTTGAAATAATTGAGAAAGCACGATTCAGCTATCTACCTATGAAGCTTGCTTCGAAGTATGGAATGCTAAGACTTATCGATAGTAGAATTACATACGAATTACTTCAGAGAGATTTCGTTGTCCCAAAGCGGCAGTCAATTTCCAAGCATCACGAGCAAATCAGGACACTGAATGATATCGTTGAAATGGATAAAGCGGGTATGATTATCTCTCCCGAGATCGGATTACATGAGAATGTTGCTGTATTAGATTTCAATGATGAATATGCAAACATAATTACAGGTCATAATATTAGCTATGAGGCTCTATCTGACGATACTTCTATAGTAGATAAACAAACAGCTTTGCTTCCATCAATTGTACAAGAACTCATAGAGCGACGTGTTCACTTGAAACAATTTCTTAAGGGCCAACAATCAGACAGTATTCTTTATCCTAATTGTGAAGCTCGTTTGGATGCACTGAAACAAATTCTTGTTTGTATATATGGCACATCTGGTTCAATATGGAATAGATATAGCAACGTTCACGTCTTTGAAGAGATAAACAGGCGTGCGAGACAGATATTATTACAGACAAAAGATATCGTGCAGGGTGCAGGCTTTGAACTAATCTACGCAGATACTGATGCAGTTTTTCTCAAGAAAAAAGACGCAACAAGAAAAGACTATGAAGAGATTATGAATGAACTTGTAAGAGAGACTGGCCTCCAAATGACTTTAGATTTTCATTACAAATTTCTAGTGTTATTATACATAGAACCAGACGAAAAGATGGAAGCTAAGAAACATTATTTCGGACTTACATACGGTAAGCAGTTAATCACTCGTGGAATTGATACTAGAAGACATGATTCGCCGGCATTTATTAAAGAATTTCAGCGAGCTCTGCTTTCAAAGTTATTTGATTGTCAAAGCTCTACAGAAGTATTAACAACAGGATACAAAAACGCTCTTGAATATATTACTCAGAATATTGACAAACTAATGAATGGCGAAGTTCAAATAATAGATTTAGTTATATCTAAGTTACTAAGACAGAATATCGAGAAATATAGAAGTCTATTTCCACATGTGGCTGCAGCAATTAGACTAAATGTCTCTGGAGTAATTGCAAACCGGGGAGACAGTATTCAATATGTTCACACAGATTTGAATCATACTGATCCGCTATACAGAATAACTCCAGCAAAGCTCTTAACTTCTGGAGAGTATGACCGAGAAAAATATTTGGATATGCTTTTGGACTCTGCAGAAGCAGTATTGTCGATATTTGGTTTCAACCGATCGATGTTTGGATTTGAAAAAAAGTTCAAACATTGGTGGGATGAGATATATCAGCAGCGTGAGAGGGAGATTGGGACAGCAAGAACAGAGTTGTAAGTTGGGAGATTACCGATGAGTTTATTTCCAGATGAAGATGTTCTTACCAGAGAAATTGAAGCATGGCGCGGCTTTATCGATAAGCTGCCATCAGAAGATGATAAAGCTATAATGACCAAATTATTAAATGAATGTTACAAATATGCCGTGGCCATAAATAGTCACGATCATCCATTTCCAGCCGAGCCCGTCATCATGGCATTACTATTATCTCAACATAAACTTATCACATATTTAAAATCAATAATAGAATCTAAGCAGACAGACAACAGACCTATTCATTTGGGCCCACAACAGAATGTGTGCGCGTGTAAAGATGATGAAAAAATTCCATAACTAATTTTCTGACAGTATGTGTGTGTCATTGTCTCGTATTTGTTACTATACATTCTTTGCTCTCTCCATCACTGATGCTACCGACGCAATCTTGTGAAAAAATATGGAAATATGGTCCATAATTGCTAATTGGTGAATGATTTGAAAATTCTTCGGTAACTGCATACGGTCCTGGGGCTAAAAATACCGTAACACCATCCGCTGAGCCTGGAAAATCGGTAGGAGATGGGTTATTTCCATTGACGTGGATTGTAAAATCACCTGCCGTTACTGGAGGTGGACCGAAATTATTTACTACTACTTTCTTTACAACTAAAGTCGCAGTTCTTTCTGGTGGCATCTGGCCCAGGTGGTCCCTGCGGTCCAGTTAATCCCTGTGGGCCTGTAGCTCCTGTATTTCCCTGAGGTCCAGTTAATCCCTGTGGGCCTGTAGCTCCTGTATTTCCCTGAGGTCCAGTAGCTCCAGGTGCTCCCGGCTGACCTGCTGCTCCTGCTGGTCATGCTGGTCCAGGGGGTCCGGCTGGACCTGGCGGACCAGGGGTAGTACAATTGATACAAATATTCGGAAAATGTGAGGTAGAACTTGAGACAGGGTCGCCAGCAGGTAATGCACGCAAGCTATGACGATCATCGCTAATTGCCTGTATTGCGGTCGAAAATAATGACGGTACTGAAGCTGCTATTGCTAGCGTTATAATCAAAAACGATACACCAATCTTGGAGTTCATGATTTGAAACAATTGTTGCTGTTTTTGATTTAATTGAATTCGGTGTAATAGGATGAACAGTTTAATCAGACTTATTTACAAGAAAAGTAGCTTCCTAGAGTTTATAGTTCGAGACCAAGCAAATTGACCCATGGGATTGATGGGTTATCTAGACAACAGGATCACCAAAAGCATGTGATTAGACAAAGCTTGACTGTGAGTAGCTGTTTAGCGTTCTGTTCGCGTGGAATAATTGCTGTCAGAGCGCTTTCTTAAGCTTTTTCATTATTTTCTATATGAGTTCTTTATGGTACCGCGGCCAAACGTATCACATGATAGACTTACATCTATAAGAATTGAACTATGTACCACTATGTATAGGGGACTATATATATCTGTGTGTCCATATGCCGTGTATGGACTGCAAAAAAGCGCTGAAAAGAGGAATAATTGCTGTCGCGATCAATAAGCAAGTAATATAGATGATTATTTTTAGCAAAAAACTTGGGGTTGTGGTTGGCGTTGGCGTAGTTAAGTTATGTCAGAATGACTTGGTATGAATGGGAGTGGACAGGACATGAATATAACTAAACTGATTTCGATACTTAGCTTGACAGTGGCATTAATAACAATGATAACATCAAATCAGCTATCAATTTACGCGTCGTCAACAGATGATGGTTGGACCGAGGGTGATTATGAGGGGAGTCCAGAAGAACAAGAAGAACAAGCCCAAGAAGATTGGGAAGACGCTGGTAGACCGGGTGACGATGATAATGATAATAATGATAACGACGATGACAATGGAGACGATGGAGAACAGATATTTACTTGTTCAGATGGGTCAACTGTGACCGGAGATGAAGAATGTCCATCGACAGGGCCAAATCCGTACTGCGACGAAGTTGATGATGGCTATACGGGAAGTTGTTTTGACAGATATGATTATAGCGATACCACTGGTTTGTATCCATGCAAAGATGGATCACAGGTAAGTGACCCTCTGGATTGTGAGTCAACAACAAAGCCGGAGATGGATACATCATTGAATGAACTCGGTGGAACAGCATCATTAGCGCCAGGACAAGTACCACTAGAAAATAAGCCATGTCTCTATGATACATCACTACCACAATGTGTGCCAGTAAATGGTGAATGTCGGGATGGATACGGTATGAACGCAGATGCTAGATGCTTCCCAGAGCATTCGAAATGTCCAGATGGATACCATGGACATGAAGATGATGAAAGTGGGGAATGTATACCAAATAATATATCATGTAGTCAGGGCTATGTAATGACGCTATGTAATGACAGTGATGACAAATGGTGGCGATAACTGTGAACAAAAACAACAAGTTAGTTGTGTTGATGTGCCATTCTATATGACTTGTGACGGTCAAAAGAAGAAAGACAGCAGCAACAGCAACAGCGGATCAAGTAGTAGTACTACAAAGACTATAGTCATTGACCCAAGTTCGACCGCAAATGCAGCCGATGTATCGAATTGTAAGCTTGACGGCAGCGCCAATGGAATACAACAAAAATTCGATATTGCAAAATATCAGGCGTGTGGACTCTATCCAAATAGCCAAAAAGCATACACTGATGGGTTTGTTATGGGATGTACTCAAATCGGTAACACTCAACTAATCTGTCAAGCATTAGTAGATAGTAGTATATTAAATACGAAAACTCAGCCGACACAGACGCAAGAGCAACCAACACAGGCAATACAACCTGCGACAGTGACTCTCAGCTAAGCTTTTTTAGACTATAGGAATGGAATCAATGAATGATTTTGCGATCTGATTAGACATGCTATAATTAAATAGTATGTTACATCTCTCAAAGCGGAAAATAATAAATGAAAAATACCATGCAACTTCTGTTGACGTTTGCTACATTGGGATTATCACTTTTAGTAATCCAATCGTATTACAACATAGTTGATACTACTGTTGCCCAACAGCAAAATGAGACTGCCAACCAAACACAGATGCAAGATCAGGAAAATATGTCGGAGAGAAAATTTCTCAAGAACAGCACATAATTTGGAAATGCAACATCTG
>JAATVS010000438.1 GCA_014523695.1 Nitrososphaerales archaeon TH5895 | reverse complement strand
TACCAAGCCCATAATTAAGATACCTTTCATGTTTTCGACTCTGCGTCCTATCATCTTTTCTACATCTTCTCTGCTACCGCCGCCTTCAACCCGCCTTCCACCCGGTCCGAATCCCTTTGGTAAAGTCATCTTATACAATACTTAATCGGTACTTACCTTTTTAAATTTTGCTGTGCGGAATGTAAATCGGTTGAAAAGGGGTTACCAAAAATGCATCCCACATCCAGGATCATATCTACTCAAATCACAGCGAAAGGAAATTCTCGGGTAACTATGAATAATTTCAAAAAATTTCGATATATTAAAAACCGAGTAGTACGTTAAGGCGGGATTTGAAGATGGCAAATCGGCAACAGCAAAATATATATCTTTGTTTCTTCTGGTAACGCTTAGAAACGACAAAATGATTAACAAGGCTATAGTCTTGACAGGATTGGCTGCAGTAGTAGTAATGTCTAGTGCATTCGCATTTATGCCTTCTGTAGAGGGACATGGTGTTCAGGCCCAACTCCAGAGTAGGTTTGTGAGAATTCAAGATGAATCTTTTTCTGGTCAGACAATTCAGACCGGCGATGAGCTAACAGTAACAGGCACACTTCAGAGCTTGGTAAATAGGCCACTTAGAGCTTGGTTGTCACTATTCAGTGAATCGACAAACGCAGGTAATAGGTGGGAGTTTATAGCTCGTGATCCCCCCGGCAACGTCTTTGACATTGAACCAGAAGCTACAATACCATACTCACTAACCGTCAGAGCGTTAGAACCAGGTATTTATCATGTCCATACACAACTCAATATTCAGACCATTGGTCCAGGACTGGGCCCAGGACAAACAGTTCAAGTCACAGGCGAACCAATATTCAAGCCAGTTCCGTGGCAGAATGTGATATATCAGGTAATATTGATAGGTGCAGGCTTAGGCGTAACTTTTGCGACCAGACCGTGGCAAGTGATCTAGTAATCACAGACGAACTTCCCTCATTTTTGTACCTAATTGAAAGTTAGCGCATAGTTTTATTTAGAATCTTAACATACCACCTCTTCGAAGCTCTTAACAGCCTGAAATCTCATCAATCCCTATGTATTTCCTCAAAGGATGTGGTACATCTATCGTTCCATCAGCACGCTGAAAGTTTTCGATAATTGCAACTAACGTTCTCCCGGTCGCGACCAGAGTACTATTAAGGGTATGAACTAAACGAGTCTCTTCATCAGGGTGATCTCTGAATCTTATTCGTAATCTCCTTGATTGATAGTCTAAACAGTTTGAGCTTGACACTATCTCCCTGTAAGAGTCTTGTCCTGGCATCCATGCCTCTATATCGTAAGTTTTCGAGGAAGTCTTGCCCATGTCCCCCGTGCACAACAGGACAGTCCGAACGGGGATTCCCAGTTCTTCATAAAATTTCTCGGCCAAGTCTACCATTTTCTGATGTTCCTTTTCTGAATCCTCCGGTCGTGTGAATATGAATTGTTCAACCTTGTCAAAATGATGCACTCGGAAGATGCCCTTCGTATCTTTTCCATGCGCCCCCGCTTCTTTTCTAAAACACGGACTGATACCAGCGTACTTCAAAGGGAGTGAAGCCCCTTCAAGAATTTCGTCCATATGCATCGCAGCCATTGCATGCTCTGAGGTACCAATCATGTGCAAATCTTCTCCATGGATTTTGTAGATGACATGTTCAAAATCTTCCAATATGACTGCGCCCTCCATCGACTCTCTTCTAATCATGTAAGGAGGTTGTATAGGCACGTATCCGTGATTTTCCAAGTAATCCACAGCAAACTGGAGCAGTCCAATATTCAGCTTAACCAGTGCATTCTTTAAGAAGTAAAACCGCGATCCAGAAATCTTTGCTGCACGCTCTATATCAAATAGGTCCAACTTAGTTCCTAGATCTACATGATCAAGAGGAGAGAAATCGAACTTACTAGGTGTTCCTATTGATCTAATTACGACATTATCTTGCTGATTCGCGCCTACCGGGACTGAGCTGCTGAGCAGATTAGGTAGACTCATTATCAAGTGCTTAAAGCTTACATCTGTTCTTTCAAGATCTTTATCGAGTTCCAAAATTTTATCGCCGAGGGATTTCATCTCTCTCAGCTCTTCAGAGCAGTCTGCTCTAGTTTTCATCTTCTTCGCAATCATTTGAGCAATCAGATTCTTCCGATGTCTTGCAGAATCGCTCTCGGAGATCAAAGTACGTCTTCTCTTATCAAGCGACAATAAATCATCTAGCGGAAATGTCAGGTTTCTTTGAATAAGCATTTGGCGTAGCCGTTCTGGATCCTCTTTTAGAAGTCGTGGATCAATCATCATTCAGCACCATTTTCCCTAT
>JAATVS010000437.1 GCA_014523695.1 Nitrososphaerales archaeon TH5895 | reverse complement strand
AGCGTTATTATGACAATGAATTGAGGAGATCTAAGTTTAGGAATCCACGTGGGCCAAAGCTGTGCTAATTGCAAAATATGACATTAATGATGATGTAAGGCCAGTCTATTTTTTTCTTTCGAAGGATCTAATCCAGTCTATCCTTCAATCTGGAATTAATTCATTTATTGGTCATTTCTGCTCACTCCTATGAATTCTATGAAGGAATAAATCAAACGAATAGGTGTTTTATTCCGTGATACACTGGATCACCAGAACGTGCTTCTAGTGGAATATGCGGAACGCAGGCCGTACTGTCACAAGATTTCTTGGATAATGTGCTAAGATATTGGCTCATATTCCTAAATACATGTAATATCTATTCCCTTGTTTGAAAATATATATTCAAGTGTGTTTAGATACGAACCGGTGCGTTGCATCAACTAATATAACCTAGACCCCTCACGGATCTCCTGGGCGGATTCAGGGTCTTTTGAAGCATAATATTCTACCATGCTCATCTTGAGTACTTTTAGAGAAAGTAGCGCACATTTTATACGTGCAGGTCCTAGGTTCAACAAGCCAATATTTTCGAGGATGTCGTCCTTATCAAGTTCCTTAATTGAAGTCAGCGACTTGTTCATCACCATTTCGGTTAGCATTGATGCACTAGCCTGGCTTATTGCACATCCTCTACCTTCGAATTTGATGTCCTTCACGATATTATCTTCAACTTTCAAATGAATATCAATTTCATCTCCACAAAGAGGATTGCTATCATGAAAGCTTACATCCGCATCCGAAATCCTCCCCTTATTTCTTGGATTCCTGTAATGGTCAAGTATTATTTCCCTGTAGATATCCTCACTCAGAGTCCAAACAACCTCCGCGCGCTTTGTAGTGCATCAATCAATATATTAACTTCATCTTTTGAGTTATAAACGTAGAAGCTAACCCTAGATGTAGCAGAAACATCCAACCTTTCCATAAGAACCTGGGCACAGTGATGACCTGACCTCATAGCGATACCGAAGTCATTTAAGATGGTAGCCAAGTCATGAGGATGAATGTCGCCCAAATTGAAAGATATAACTGCACCTCTTTCCTTCGTAACCTTTGGGCCATATATCGTGATACCTTGAAGTTCGTTCATTCTCTCCAATGCGTATTCAGTTATCTGCATCTCATGTTCTCGGATATTCTCAAACCCAAGTGTGTTGAGATAATCTATTGCAGCGCCAAAACCTATTACGTCTGCGATGTTAGGAGTTCCAGCTTCAAATTTGTACGGCAGATCATTAAATGAAGTTGTCTGCTTGTGGACTTCCTTGATCATATCTCCACCTCCAATGAACGGTGGCATCTCTTCAAGAATCTCCCTTTTAGCGTAGAGTATTCCAACTCCAGTGGGACCTAGCATTTTGTGAGCAGAGAAGGCCATAAAATCGCAATCAAGATCTTGCACATCCACTTTCATGTGAGGCACTGACTGCGCGGCATCTATCATCATAGGCACGTTCTTTTCGTGAGCAAGCTTCGTCATTTTCTTGACAGGCAGGATAGTACCTAAAACGTTAGACATCTGAGAAATTGACACCAACTTCAAATCGGGATCGTTAACCTTTTGGGAAAAATCCTCAATGTCGATACGTCCTTCCTCTCCTATATTCAAATAATCTAATGATGCTCCTACTTCACCAGTTACTAGCTGCCACGGTACGATATTGCTGTGGTGCTCAATTTCAGTTATGAGAACACTGTTCCTTTTAGATAGATGCTGGCGAGCCCAACACTTGGCTACTAAATTTATCGACTCAGTTGCGTTTCTAGTAAAAATAATCTCATCTGCAGATTTTGCATTGATTAACTTGGCAACCTTCCGACGAACTTCTTCATACGCAAATGTTGCCTCCTCAGCTAATTGATGTACCGCTCTATGAATATTTGAATTGTAATTCATGTAATAATTGCTTATAGAGTCAATTACTGCTCTAGGCTTTTGAGTAGTGGCAGCGTTGTCGAGATAGATTAGCTTGTGACCTCCCTTTAGCCTTCTTTGAAGGATGGGAAAATCCTCCCTTATCTTTTCAACATCTATGGTGGTACTCTGCAACATATTGCTTTTTTTCTCCTTAAGAAAGCGTCCTCAGATAAGAAATAGCTCTAATGTCATATTTAAATGAGTGCGCTTGGAGCTTAAAGAGAAGAATGCTATAGCAAAAGGGGGAATTTCCCATTCTATTGTATCTAACGTCATACTCAGCTCAGTCACAAAACAAATAAGTAACAGTATTTAATGTGCGTATGTCAGGTCGGTTCTACTAGGCAAGTTTAAATTGGAAATTCGGAAAAACAAGAAAACATAGTGACCGTTGTCCTTTGGCGAGAACCATGGCTCAAGCCATTGACCGATATGGAGACCGGTACCGATGTTTGTGCTGTCTGTAAAGTAAGCTTTCAAGTCATGGATTTTGTAACGTCTTGTGAATTCTGTTCCGTTGGGGTAATCCATGATGTCTGTGCGAAGGATCATATTCTTCGTAATCACAAATCATTGTTGGACAAAAAAATAGTGCTACATAGAGACAGGAGACTCCACGACTATCAATAAGGTAAGTTGTTCGATTCTAAAGGATCAGATTCCTCATATAGCCAGCATTTTACGTACCCGGTTTTAATTTTAAATAGGGGTGGATCTTGCAAACACACCTCCATCGCATGAGGACATCTTTCGTAGAATCTACACCCTTTCAATTCCGACGCCAGGTCAGGGGGATTCCCTTTGATAGAGTCTATTTTGTTGTAATTAGCATGTATTTTAGGTATAGCCCTAATCAAAGCTTGAGTATATGGATGCTTCGGATTAATGAGCAATTCAGAAGATGAGGACAATTCTACAATCTGTCCAGCATACATTATCCCTATCTTGTCGGCAATCTCAGAAATCAAAGAAATATCATGAGTTATCATTACAATATTCATATTTTTTTCCGCTTTGAGTTTCTTCAACAGATTCATTATCTGCGCCTGAACAAGTACATCCAATGCCGTAGTAGGCTCGTCCGCAATTAGGATCAGAGGCTCCAGCAGGAGTGCCATGGCTATAACAACACGTTGTTTCATTCCACCGCTTAGCTCATGAGGATATCTGTTTGCAACCGACTTATCAAGTCCAACGTCCTTCAGCGCTTGATAGATTAATTGTTCGAAATCTCCTTTAATCTTGTGCTCTTGCATTATCTCCTGTAACTGGTCGGAGATTCTGTAGACGGGGTCCAAGCTATTCATAGCACCTTGGAAAACTACAGCTATTTTTTTCCATCTCATTTCACGATTAAAATAACTGTCCGTTAACTCGAGAACATTTTTTCCGTTAACAATTATCTTTCCTTGTACTATCCTTCCAGGAGGATTTACCGAACGTATGATTGCAGCCCCTAAGGTACTCTTCCCGGAAGCTGACTCACCTACAATGCCAATCGACTCATTTCCAATTATCTCAAATGAAATGTCATCGACGGCTTTAACTTTACCTCGACTTGTGAAATAGTAAACCCGAAGGTTTTCTACTTTCAATCTAGTATCTAGAATGCGCATCGAGTCATTTGATTTTGGCCTACCTTCCGACAATCATTAGATACCAGAGTTCAGCGTCATATGAACCGT
>JAATVS010000436.1 GCA_014523695.1 Nitrososphaerales archaeon TH5895 | reverse complement strand
TAAAAGTTTCCTTTAATTCCGTCTAAATGTCGAAGCTCGTCAACCATTGTCATCATCTGCTTGCAATAAGAAATGTTATCCTTGGTAATTTCAGTAGCATATCTCAGTTTGACACCTCTCTTTTTTGCATCAAGAAATGCTTTCTTCAATACCACAATGTAAATTGCCAATGAAGGACGAGTATAGTAAACGCAGGCATCTATTTTATCATCTGTTTGATACAAGAATTGTAAAACCGTCCTCATAACGGCATCAACACCATAGAAAACTTCAGTGCCCTCCCTAGTCATTTTTCCACCACTATGACGGGAACTGGAAAGCGTCAACCTAAGTACTATTTAGACAGGGTCTATATATAAGGGGATTATCTCACTATATCTCCAATTATAATGCAATGGGCTCATAATGCGCAGAAAATAGCCTTTTCATTTTAGGATTTCCTATAACTTTTACATGGAATGCCGAAGAGAAGATGATGATGACGAACTAAGCTTCTCTAATGAACCGATTGACTGTTGTGTAAGCATCGTGGATATGATGGGGTCAACAAGAATCACAGCTAATATTCGAGCTTCACACAAAATCGCAAAGTATTATTCGATATTCATCAATAATATGGCAGCTATTGGAACCATGGGGTAATGAATACGATGAAGGTTTTGAATTAGGTAAGCTGACAAGGTCAGCATACTAAAATGATTTTTTGTAGAATATCCAAACGTAACACCATTGGAAACAGGTATTAGAGAAGGATTTGAAGGTGCATAGACATAAAAGAGGCTTTACAAAGGATAGTTGTAAGTAGAGCTTTTACAGTCCATCAACTAACCAATCTGATTATTAATGAATTACCTAGTATCATTAGAAAGCTTGACACGTGTTTCGTAAACGTTCCAGAACTATTGCACATGTTGATTGTTAAATCTTTAATGGATGAAAAATGCACCAGGATATTCTTTATTCGTGTTGCTCTTGTGAAAAGTTGTAAGCACCTGATTCATCTTCTTCTCCGGGCATTACATCTGTTCCTCTATGGAAAAAGGCTCTTTAACGTGAACGTTACACGACAATGTCTAGCCATATATAGCTCTGGATTTATTATATGCGATATATCCTGCTGATAATTCTATATACGTGTAGCAAACATTGCCGCATAAAAGAACCTGTACCACTAGATATATAATCACAGGCGATATCATCCATGAAAAAGGGATATACGAGGACTAGTAACGCATTTAAAGAATATTATGAGTATCCTTAATCCCCTTTCTTGGCTATCAATCGGCCGAATAGGTCGCGTATGCATTCCTATAGTCATTCAGGGCAGACTTGATATTCTTGAGTCTGTTTAACCGGTCGGTATTTGGGGGTATTAAGCGGTTCGCTCTCCGTGTCTACTATGAAGTTATCCACAACTAGATCTAAATTACTCAATCTCTTAACATGATTATTCACACCCTAAGGCAGAACTGCCAAGACAGATATTGAAAGATGCTTTCAGAAGCATAGAAGAATCTATATAAACAATGTTTGCGTTATGAGTACTTTACAGTGAAATGAGATGATGAGATGGGAATGTATTCACTGTAACAGCATAATGGATAGGACGAACTTCACAGACTTCATTAAGGAAAGCGACAAGGACAAAAACAGCATTCAAGAGGCGAGAGTACAGTACCACACTTGGCGGCTACTACCAGACTAGGTTAGACTAATGCCAGAACTGCGGAGGCAGCCCAAAACTATGGAATAGGTCGCCTATTAGCCACAATGGCTTCCACACTCATTTTTTATTTCTTGTGCCTTCCCAATACTCACTGGTACTTTGTCTAATTTTTATACTTAGGAGCTAAATTAGTCAATACATAGATAAGGTATATCTTGGATAATCCAGAAGAAAATACCGTTTCGTGCTGCCAGGTCTACAGTATTAGTGAAGACATAATTCGAGCAATCAGCCAGTGTATGTCTAGAATGAATCTAGCAGTTGCCTAGAAAGAAACATGGGTAAATGGAAATGCCTGCGGTGTTCTAAGGTTCTGGAAGGTGATTCTTTTATGGACTTGGTCAATATCTAAACAGATAACAATGAACGACCACTTGCTAGGGAAAATATAATCTTAGTTGAAGAAGAAGCTGCGTTAGCGAATAAATTATTGCCTAGCCTTCATTCCTGACTTGCTTTACTTGCTGTATTAAATCAAATTGCGCTTCCAGTCAATAACCTTCATGCCACTCGTAATTATCCATAAGTACAGGGCCCTAAATACAGATATCCGATTACGTTGGGCCCGTCCTGTCGAGCATCTATGATCTGATTATAGCGTACTATGATATATGGAGCACGTTACCTGTCAAAGCTACTCATATATTGCCTTCTCAAGCCTTTGTCGCAATATTCTGCGATTCTATTCTGTTATATTATCTTTTACTAGTTCCAAGGATATACTTTATTACATCGATAGAATATGCTTCATCGTGTAAAATTAGGTATTCTCTTCCTGAGAATATCTTAATATCATCATATAATAAGGAAACTATCAACACTTATGAACTAGAACGTCAACGAGTTAAG
>JAATVS010000435.1 GCA_014523695.1 Nitrososphaerales archaeon TH5895 | reverse complement strand
GCAAATCATTGGGCGATAGAACAAGAGCATGTTACTCGTCTTATATGGGGCGAAATAAATTTGCATACTTTACTGGATGTCATCTTCAAAATATCTAAATATATGATGGGCACGGATGCAAGGGTTGTTACAGGTAGTAACCTTACAAAAGACGCTGGCTATAACGAAGGGAAGGATCTGAGTGCAATCCTAAATCATAGTGGAGATATCAGCGGAATTAAAGCATCAGATTCTTTTTGGGTTGTAATTAGACACAACTTGGGAAAAAATTATTCCTATTTTTGGAATAATATGTTCATCAAGTTCCTTGGACTTCTCCAGAACTCTGGATTTCACAACCGAATATGATGAAACAACAATTTCCATCAGACTAAAGGTAAAGTAACGAGCTTGATCAGCTGGAACTGAAGTCTCTTCCTAAATAATTTGGTTCGTCTACTGCTTTACACACACTGTTGTAGCGGCGGCGATTAAGAGCTTAATTATCGTCGTCGTCATCATTTTCTACAAACTCTCCATCATCTTCAGTTCTCGACTCGTCTTGTTGCTGCTGTTGTTCATCTCTGTCGAAGTTGAACTCTCTTTGTGGTTCATCATCTGGACGTATTATACTAGTAGCTGTCTATCCAGCATCATAACCGCCTCTATATACTGTACATTGTAAGTCTGTTAGACCGTCTGGACATCTTGGATTGTGACTTTCCATCTTGTTTGTCGTTCTTACCTTGTGCATATCCGGCTTCTGCGGCATTCTTTGCGTATGCTTGTTGTTGTTACTGCTGTGCTTGTAGTGTTAAAATGATGGCAAGTACCGCAATTATGCCAATCGTGGCATATGTTATATATTATGTAAGCTAATGCTACAATGAATATAACAACACCGAGGACAAGTAGGGATCCTGCTCCCGGGAAGTTAATTTCAGACGTCATACATATCTTCAATTTATAAGAATTCTTCTCTTCTGGAAAACTTGCTATTATCTGAGAGTTAAGTAAGTAATGTGCTGTTCGAACACATGGGCAATTATTGACACCTATTCATGACTGCAGGAAGTATTGTTTATGGCGTATCTTTGGTGTTATTCGAATGAGCTTACCCATTAATTGATTGCTTAAGAAGCGGTCCGAAAGTCTTCCAAAAATCTTTGCTACTAACACTAATCTCAGAAGCAGTGAATGTAATGGGAAAGAGAAATAAAAGCTGATGTGGAATGGAGATAGCCATTTTGACAGTCAAATATTCGCAAAAGTGAAGTCAAAGTTATGAATATCTTTTTTATTAGGTAAGTAGCAGCAGCTGCATCAAATGTAATCAATGTAATCGTTCTATTTTATTAAGATGTAATCCCTATAATGGGTATTAGTGGATATTAATGTCAATAATTATCGAATATTTATTAGAAGAGGCAACTAGCAGAAATGAAGTTCTTATCAAAAGCAAAGAAAGAGATCGTTTGTGCTCTAGTTAATTGTGGCTGCCGTGGTAGAATAGAGTTCAGGCGTGAATTCGAAGCATTTCTTTGCGATAGCCATCTCATGTGGGCGATTGGAAAGTGTTGGAACAGTTATGAATAGAGGGAATCTCAAAAATAATTCCGATTATGATTCATTAACACTGACAGCCACAGACACAGCCAAACACGCAGTCAACAACACAACCAACACAAGCAATCCAATCAGCAACTGTAAGTTGAACACGGAAAAGCTGGGGCGAGTAGATGTGATGGATAATATTCAGAATGATAATAAATTTGCAACAAAAAAGAAAACAATAATTGTTTGTGAAGATGAACCAGACGTGCTTTTATCATTTGAGGTAATGCTCAAGTCGAAATATAACATAATAATGGTAGATTCTGGTGAAGAGTGTATTGAGAAGTACATCGAAGAAATAAACCGGGGTAATAAGATAGATCTTGTACTATTAGATTATAAATTGAGTGACATAATGGGTGATTCTGTTGCTCGCAAGATAAAAAAATGCGGCGAAACCAAAATAATTCTCATCTCAGTATTCAATATAGATGGTGTACTCGTAAAAGAGTTAGAAAATGGTAGTTACATATCAAAATACATACTAAAACCAATCGAAACAGATAGCTTAGTTAATCTAATAGATGAAATCGTAAAAGAATAATTAATTTGAAGTTAGCTCATCTTGCTATCGATAGATGTGGTGAACTAGATAATAATGTGTTTAATAGTACAATATTTGTGGTAAATAATGTTCG
>JAATVS010000434.1 GCA_014523695.1 Nitrososphaerales archaeon TH5895 | reverse complement strand
TTGGACTGGATGCCATCGTCTGTATAATGTCTGACATACTGAACAACGAAGATTCAGATAGCAGAGATGTGCTACACACAACCAAAGTGAAGACGCAGGCAACCGACCGGACGCTGCAACAAATGTATTCATTGTCATCATTCTAATTTATTAAGATGTGATCGTTATGGATCTGAGAGGTTATTAGGGTCAGCCGTGATTAACGTTGTTCCCAACCTCTCTAATCCGAGAAAATGAAGTTCCCATCAAAAGCAAAGTGTGAGAGTATTTGCGCACTGAGTGATAGTTGCTGCAATAACAGCACGGAGTTTAGGCCTGAATTCGAGGCATACCTTTGTGATCACCATTACAGGTTGATAATTAACATGGGCTGGAGAGATCGAGAGCTTTAGTTCCTGGATATGACGAACAGTTGCGACGGCAGTGAATTTCATCAACAAAGAGGTTTAATGCCTCTATCTGATAAAGGAACTTAGATGACCCTGCAGAACCTATCGAAAATACTGGATAAGTACGAACAGCAGTTAGGTAGTAACAACTTAGAACAGTTTGAAGTACTGAAAGGTTTACCGTTCTACAACTGGTCTGATAATCTTACGCTACTAAGTAGCGCAAAATCATTTAATCATGCCATAGGCCTGCTCCAAAAGAATGGTCAATCCCATTCACTGTTTGACTACGAGCAAATGCTCATGCCTTGATCGCGATATAGACTGCCTTTCATATACTGAATTTGACCTATCCTTTTAGTCTTCTATTCTGTATTTCAGGGAATAGTTTTTGTATATCTAAACACTCTCTATCCAAGATTCACCTGTAACACAAATATGACTACTCCGTCACACGAAATTTTTGTGGCTTCAAATTTTGGATTTCATTATTCCTGCTTGGAAGTTTAATTTTATAGGTAATAGGAATTATGATAGCAAAAGGAGAGGATATGAAAATTAATTCGATTGGAATTGACTGAGTCTTTATATATGGTAGACAATTTGCAGTAGGAGAAACCTATCTGGACTTATTAATCGAATAGTATTTAATGTGTTTGATGCACTTCCACTTTGTTGACTGTTTCCTATTGAGTAATCCTCAATTGCTCTGGACTATTCACATAATTCTAGCTTCTTGTGTTAAATCCTTGACAATAGGAGTTCCAACATCTACAGCTTTCTCAAAACCAGTAATAACTCCAGAGGAGAAGGTCTGCCACCCCAGGCCGAATACTGCTAATATGATTACCATCAATAAAATGAAGCCAAATAAGCCCATCTTGAACTTGTATACCAAAACAAGTTATAAAATTTACATTATTTTCGTTATAGAAGAATGCACTAGTCGTTATTCTGCTGCCCTTTGGAATTATAACTTATTCATCTCTTGGCCATATACTGCTTCCACTACTCTTCTCTTTCGGCTCAGGGTATACTTGAAACTCTTCATTATCAATAGCTGTCTCAAGGTGAGACAACTCTCCAGTATCAAGAATTTTACGGTTGTCTTGAATATGGGGTAATGTCTCAGATGACCCATTTAACGTCAGTATAGGAAGGGATGTATAATCAAGTGTTTCATTTGGTATACTTGGTGGCAGCATCCCATCATTCATAACTTCATCTAGTCTCTTTTCTGGGTTGAGATTGTATATGTCGCTTTCCTGAAATTCTGATGGAGACTCATTGGGTCTAGGTTTTTGCAAGGCTGTTCTTGATTCCAATTGTTTGATAGTCACTTGCAGCTCATCTTCTCTATTTTTTAATTCTACATTTCGATCGCAGAAATGTTGATAGATTCGAACTGAATTGTTTATTTCAGCTTTCAATGAATTTAATTCAGCTTTGAGTCGATCATATTCTAATCTAACCCTGGGAAGATGTCCATTTGCGATCTTGAGTAACTCTATTACTTCACCATCGCTCATTCCCGAATTGAGAGCTAATTTGAAGAATATTTATTCAATTATTTCGTACATATAGCGCATTACAAATCGGAGTCCTGGTCGCAAATC
>JAATVS010000433.1 GCA_014523695.1 Nitrososphaerales archaeon TH5895 | reverse complement strand
TACATTTGATGAAATAGCCGATTACCTTGATAGAGTTGGCAGCAGCAAGAATTGGCAATGAATTGGTCAAATAAGTTTGTTGCATTCCATTTTTTTATTGTTTATTATTTATTATTTATTATGTTAGCCATCACTTCAAATATCACTAATCAAAAGTTATCAAAATCGACTAACCAAAGTCTGAATGTAAACTCATTATACGCAAGCTAATTTGCGGTCGCAGCTTGAGTGATTGATTCAACGATGCGAATTCGCTTGATAAACAGCTAAAATTTGTGTACACTCTTAGCATCAATTTATGATCGGCTAGATATTGTTAATTCAATAATTAAGCCATTACTCCAACCGTACTTTTTATTCATTAACTTTTGAAGCTACTAATTCCGGCATGGACCTTTACATCGTTCATGATTTTAGACAAGTATCTCCGAGACATCCCCAACTCATGAAGGAAAATATTGTGATGACGTGGCTGAATCACCGCCTGCCATAGAAGGAGCCAGATCAACAATACGAGCAATGTCATTGGTTAAACTGTGAAGTGATTCTATGGCTCTAATGCTTGCCATTGGATTGCTTTGCTTATTTGCCATCACGATATCCCACAACTCCTTCTGATATGCTATCATCTCCTCTATCATTAACCTCGTTACCTAATACTCTTTTGTTCTGTTTCTTTCAAGCTAAGAGTGTACCATCTTTAGTATCATTGTTCTAATCTGCTAACCATGATATCGCTAATTTTGGTTTCTGTGTGAATTCGCTTTGTCAATATTCTGCTCAAAGGGAGATAGATTTTTTTCTATCCAAGACCGGGATGTGTATCCTTTGCAAAGTAATCGTCATTAATAAATCTCTCATACATAAATCGGTATCCGAATTGCATTTGGTCATTCATCAGATTTTCTGCAGTATTTTGTGATGACGGTAGTGCTTTCATAATGGCTCGAAAGATGTCTTTTTCTGTGACTATTCCAACCATCTTCCCACTATCATTCTCTTTATTGATCACTGGGAGCCTACGAATATTCTTTAATTGCATAGTCTCTATTCCATCTTTTAACGAGCTATTGGACTGAATTGTGACGAGTGGATGACTCATTATCTCAAAGACTGGTGTCTGAAGCGATGATGATGGTTTCTTGGATCCGAGATGAGTCACAACATCTCGTTCCGTTGTAATTCCTATTGGGTTATTATATTCTGTATTTTTACCTCTTTCTGGTGCATTATCCTTTAGAATAATAACACTGCCTATCCTATGCTCACACATGATTTTGCATACATCTCTTATTGTTTGATTAGAAGTGGCAGTGATGACACTAGTTGTCATGCAGCTAGATATGGGCATGATCTCGATACTCAAGCCTAATCAAGTATAATCTGGGTATTGATGTATATGAAAAGTTAGTATGCTCTGCATTGCAATGCATTTGCATTATAGATGCGACAATAAAAGAAAAGAAAAATACAAGCTATCCTTTTTGATAAATGATACTCATTTAATTTACCAACTACCAATTGATGTTTTTGGAACTTTATATACTTGTAGCATGACTAGATTCTACTGGTTAATGGAAGCAATAAATGGCGAAACGATAACTGGAATTGCTTTGATCTTGCCTCTTTATTCATATATGCGGGTTCAAATCTAGGCTCTAATTCTGCCAGCAGATTTCTTGATAAATGCAATAGGAGGAGGATTCGTCACCCTCGGAGTAATAACTATGAAGAAACAGAAACATACACTTAAACACTCATGACACCCAATACGTTTCTGTCGGTTCGATTCTGTCCTCGGTGCGCTACATGAACAAATCCACGTCGATCTCAGAATGTACCTATCGTGCTTTCATTTCCTGTATGAAGAAAGCCCCAGACTAGATATGTTCAAAGTTCAAAAGATAATGCTAAAATCATAGGCCACCAGTATGTATTGACAATATTATTAGCTAACAAGTTGCTGACAATATTCTAGATATGCGGCCCAGTATTGTTATCAGTTTCTATTAGTGCTCTAACAATATCAGTTTTAGTTATAATGCCATTTAGATCGTTATCACTACTAGCTACAGGTATACCGCTTATTTTTTTATCATACATAATTTGTGCAGCCTCAGCTAAATCAGTATTTTTGTTAATAATAATGGGTTTATTCATGACATCTCTTGCTAACATGATGTATCCTATACCTGAAAGATCCTTAGACTCCAAGCTCTCATCACCTTCAACAAAAGATGTTATGGGCATAAGATCCCTTGAAGTAATTATACCAACTATCTCATTTCCTCTAATGACAACCACCCGGGATATCCTGTTCTTGATCATTAACAAAAGGGCTGTACGTAATGAATGTGAAGGTGAAATAGTAAATACCTCTTTGGTCATAAATTCACTAACTAGGTACTTTTTTCTATAATGTTCTGAATACAACTTTACAAGATCACTCTTCGTCAATATGTTTAAGGAATTACCATCGGTAATTACAAGCGAACTAATATTATTTTCAATCATCACCTCTGCACATTTATTAATACTAGTGTCGACACCTACAGTAACAATTGGAGTCCTCATCGCTCTGGAAATGCTAATCGCATCAAGAGGCTCGCTTGAATTCTTGAACAAATAGCTCGCAATCCCCTTTTCAGTGACCATTCCAATAGGGGTATTATTTGAAACAACGATCACCCTACTTATATTGTGTCTAATCATAATATCTCGGGTATTGTTCATGTTACTTGTAGGTTCAACTGTAATAACCCTCCTGCTAACATCTTTCGTAGTAAAAGTCATCTAAAGTTCGGTCATTGCTAGCCATATATTAGCATAGCGAGACTAGCAACCT
Organism: Nitrososphaerales archaeon TH5895; assembly: GCA_014523695.1. Taxonomy (GTDB): domain Archaea; phylum Thermoproteota; class Nitrososphaeria; order Nitrososphaerales; family Nitrososphaeraceae; genus TH5896. The sequence goes on along the minus strand of JAATVS010000433.1, from coordinate 4,843 downwards.
GATAAGTATCAGCAGAATCATTTAAGTGACAAGTATATGCATTGATTTACATTTTGTTGATACAAAATCGTAATACTCTTCCTAGCCATCATGTCACTTAAATGTGAATTATGTCTGTACGTTTGCAGTTCCTTACCATGAGGAGCATATGATATTCATCCTATTTGGTTACGATGATTTTTCCAATCATCGTAGGATGAAGTAAGCAAAAATATTCATAATTACCTGTGTGGTCGAAAATAAATGTAAAACTCTTTCCTCTAGTAAGATATCCCGAATCGAATATCTTTCCGTATTCATTGCTCGTGATCGTACCAGAAGTCGCCGTATGGGTTGTTTTGTCGTCATTAGTCCATGTGACTCTAGTTCCAACCTTCACGTGTAAGGGATTCGGTTGATATGCTTTGTTACTTAAGGGTATGGAACCTTCAACTATTGATATGTTAATGGCAAAGGGAGCAGTATTGCTCTCTTTTACATCTAATTCATTAGCAACAATTAACTCAGTTACAGTATTGTTTTGAAACGACTCATCGGCACGGACTACTGTTAGGATAGGACGGGTGTAAAGTTGGAGATATGAGTCCTATTACTATAATTAGTAACAGGGTTAAGGACATAATTACAAAATAATTTGCTATCTCGAAAGCCTCGCCTGGCATATCTATTCCATCTATCTTAGAAAGAAGTATATATACTCACATATTAATTGCCTAACGTAATGGGCAAATGGCGTATTTCTGTTCATAAAGCCTAATCGATACTAGCGGATTCTTAGTCCTTCCAATAGAGCTAATCAGAGGGACTGGTAATGAGACCAGATCATAAGGTCCGGACTTTAGCAGTACTGGCGCATATCATGTTGAAAGAGAGTTCTTGAAACCAGATACAGATTATACAATAGTAGCTGAGATAAATTCATTGAATTCAATTTGACCTGAGAATCCAATCACGAATGATTTTAGGTTAAGCATTGTTTAGCGAATTAGTCTAGCGAATCTAGCGCGCTAGGGTCTACCTATCTGTGACGAACAAGAATTTAGTTATGGTGACTCCATGTCGTTTTCTAATACACTAGCAATGTAAGAAAAGTACGCGGGCTCACTGGCTAGATATTCGGTTACGTTTACCTTATGTTTCCTTGTGTCGTGGTGTTGCTTTGCAAGGACTGAGTTGCCGAATACTGCGTTACATTCTTCACACCACGCAGCGAAGTTCCTTCTGTATATATCAGGGCGACAGCTGGGCAATATTCTACTACGTATTTTCAGTGAGCTTCTCTTCCTTTAAGGTTTGTTATCTTGCGTGAAGGAATGAATGTATTGCAAAGGAGATTGGCTAAGTTGTAGCATCTACTTAAGGTTTAACATTCTCTAATGATGAGTAGGGTTGAGAGCTATTCATACTGCCAGGTAGAATTTTTGTTTCTAATTTCTGTCCTTTTATTGTATCAAGAATATAAAGGCCTAGATCAGTTAACTTTACCTTACTATTTAGAAAATTGTAGAAGTAGTAATCTCCACTGGAAATAATGTCATGTTCAGTCAATGGGAAATTGCTTGATACATCATTATATATTAATACGGATTTATCGAACATAACGATCTCATTAGCCAAAGCATGACTTACGTCTTTTCGCAATATCCCAAATTCTAATAGTTCGAGTATTGAAAGACTTACCACATCAAGGATGGTTACAATTCTTATTACAACTGGATCCTTCAGCAGTCTGGTAAGACGTTCAGGATCAATTATCTCTCGTTTGGTCATACAAGTAATGATGTCTAAAGATATTGATAACATTTACTCACGATTCATGTGCATTTACAAGCATATGAAACCTTTAAAAAGTTTGTTGTAAAGGTCGATGTTATAGTTGGCTCACATCTACTTTCTTCAGCAAATTGGTCGATACTCCAATATAGATAGTCAGGGGATGAAAACCTTTAAAATAAAATAATTCGATCGTTGTACTTTGGTCTTATTAGAATGATTATTCTGAATATAAAATATGATTTAATACAAACAACTAAAATTTCTTCCAATACCATTGACCATGACTCGGAGCAAAATACTGAGAGCTACCCGACTGATAATTTTGTTCAACGGACCAATCCGATGTACCTAGTGATATGTAATTCGTGTTATTGGTGTGCAACTTTCGTTGGAATTGATGATCTTAGTTCCTTATCCACATCACCATCATCATTTTTACTTTGCTGTTTTGCATGCAATTCATGTAACATTGACTTAATACCAATTTCAAGCGATGAATCATTTAGAATAAACTATAATATGACAAGAGTGATGGGAATTGAATTCTATAAGAACATGGATATCTCTATTATGCATCAATCACTTTAAGAGTAACAAATAATCGTAACGCATTTCGCATCCTCGTATAAGAGGACTCATTAAAATTAATGATGGATACTAGAACTCCACGAATCAAGAGCCCTATCTTATGTGACTGCATCATGCCAGCAATAATAGCAACTAAGGACGCCCCAGTTCACTATAGTGTAACCGAAGTACGGATAGGAGTTAACTAATGGAGATTTATGGAAAGTTGTACCTACACATATATAATCATTATTTTCATATTACTCTTGTTTCAGTATGGGTATTCGTCCAGAAACCAAAATCGGCGACATCATTGTCGGCAAATTAGAAACCATTGGAGCCTCCTCTAGCGCACAAGATGCAGCTATAAAAATGAGAGACAAACAAGTGAGTTCTGTGCTTGTAGTAGATGATGTAGATGATAGCCCCATAGGAATTGTAACCGAACGTGACCTTTCAAGAAAAGTATGTGTCGGTGATAAGAGCAGCAAAGAAGTGCTAGCCAGCCAAATAATGTCATCTCCTCTTATTACCATTAATGCAGATTCACCGCCATCTCACGCAGCAGATCTAATGTTGAAGAATAATGTGAGGCATTTGCTTGTTGTTATACCAAGGTCCATCCAGGAGAAAAATAAAAAAGGATCAGGAGATGAAGATGATTACTCTCCTAAGCCAATTGGCATAATAACTCCTATGGACTTTACAAGGTTTGAGGTAACCAATATGCTGCCCGATCAGTACAATCACGAAGATGAAGCTGTTGAAGAAATATTGCAACATTATAGAAACGACTTTAATTTTGCTTAGGACGAACGGAATTGTATTGGCTACAAAGACATCCTGATGATGTCATCATCACTGCACTTTGAATCTCAGGAAAGTATATACTTATCCTACAACTGCCTAAAATAGCTTGCAAGAAAAGGTGGGAGAGTCCGAAAATACGAGAAATCAACAATTTGGATCACAAAGCGAATCTCATAAAGCTCCTCATGTTCAGATCAGTTTACCGAGGTTTGAGAAAATATTAGTAGCATACGATGGAATGCAAATGTCAAAGAAAGCATTGAGCTATGCGGCATATATATCGCTGATTTCTAATTCAGAGGTAGTTGTTATTACCGTCCTCAAATCCGACAGAGACTCAAATAATGCGTTACCTGTCACAATAAAAGTCCATCTGGAGCAAAAAGAAGAAAAGTTAGAAGTCACAGAAAGTCATCAAGGAGTACAACTCAGCCATGTTTTGCGAAAAGTAATCGAAGAGATGAAAACTGCATGTAGAGCCAGCGGCATGAAAGAGGTCATTACATTTGAAATACGTGAAGGAAATCCTGCTGATGAAATCATCAGCCTTTCAAATCTAACACGATTCGATCTTATAATTATGGGAAGCCGTCGGATAGCGTCAAGAATTAAGGTATAGGAAGTACTACTCGAAAAGTTGCAGCAACGTTAAAGGTACCTCTGCTTATAGAACAAAAACACCCTAGATATAAGGATGAATGGTAACGACTGGTTTAAAAGGTCACCATCATCAACATTCTTGTTCTCTTCCAAGGTAGAAGTGGCTTCGAACCTGGTAAAGTCCATTGGGGTAATTATTCCAATTGGCTTGAGAACAGATTTATCACCCATAGATTCATTTTTATCTTTATCTTGATGGACTCTGCCATAACTACAAGTAAATGTCTCACCTTATTCTTTAACATTAGATCTGCTGCATCAGTGGGGGGACGAATCGGCATTAATGGTAATGGGAGGGGATGACATTATTTGACTGGACAACATCGTATTGCTATTCTTATCACTAACGCACACCTTTCTTGAGAGATCACGCTCAGTAATAATCCCTTGAGGTCTGCCATTTTTATCGTCAATAACTAATACAGAACTGACTTGTTTATCTCTCATTCTTATGGCTACATCCTGTGCGCTAGATGAAGATCTAACGGTTTCAGTTTTTTGGTCATTATATCACTAACTTTCACTGATTGAGATGACATACATAGATCACACAATGATTTTTTTATAGGTAGTTTGGTTGGAATTAATATTCTGTCTATCTTCGGTTTTTGCTAGGTGAATAACACTCATTTGGCTAGAGGATGTCCATCTCCAGAACCATTTAACAGGTTGAGTTTAACGGTTTGAACCACAGTTCATCTTTGGATATCATAATTTCGATTTCAATTAACTATTAGATTCATATTCTGGCAAAAACACTTATCAAAACGGTCAGATGAAATGCAGAAAATTAGTTGTCATTGTCTTTGCCTCCTACGTTCTTGTCGGAAGCTGTATTCTTGCCTTTGATCAGGGAGCCCCGGAAGTTAAGGCGCAACATCATGGTGCACCACCTCCTGCCGCAGCTTTAGGAGATAGAAAAGTGGTATTAGATTTTCATACAGATCCGGCAAATATAACACAAGGCAATGACGCACTTATGAAGATCGGATTCCTTGGCAAAGGAAAGAACATTAATATTCAACATGTG
>JAATVS010000432.1 GCA_014523695.1 Nitrososphaerales archaeon TH5895 | reverse complement strand
ATTGAAAACAGGTATTTTCAAAGAACCAGTGGAGGGACGTATAAGATTAAAGACGCTTAATCTCGATGGCGACAGACAAGCAGATTTAACAGTACATGGGGGACCCGATAAGGCAGTATATGCCTATCCTATGGAACATTATGAATACTGGCACGGGGTCTATCCCGATATAGCGATGCCAAACGGAATGTTCGGAGAGAACCTTACTATAGAGGGACTGACGGAGAGTGAAGTTAACATAGGTGATATTTTCAGAATAGGATCTTCAACGGTTATTGCAACACAGCCACGAATGCCGTGTTACAAACTTGGGGTTAAATTCGGACGTATGGACGTGATCAAAAAGTTTCTGGCATGTGGCCGATCAGGAATATACTTTAAAGTATCAAAGGAGGGTGAAGTCGCAGCCGGGGATTCGATTAAGCAAATTACAAAAGACCCTAATCGGATCACCATTAGCGATATAATACGACTATATTCAATTGAGAGAGAGGACCTCCAAACGATGCGACGTGCGGTAAAAGTTGATGCATTGCCTAATGGATGGAAACGCTATTTTCTGGGGCAAATCAAGCGGTTAGAAAAGAGATTTACAACATAGCGGAATAGATTAAAGGGTAAAATTGTGGTAAACCTTATGTATGAAATTGGAAAGGTGGACGGGGAGGAAATAAGGGAGGAGAAGAATCGACAGCAACAAAAAAGTGCATACGACGATCGTGATGGAAATAATATTCTTATTGATAATTTTGGTAGAATTGCAAAAAAACTAAGGGTCTCGGTGACAGATAGATGCAATATGCGGTGCATGTATTGCATGCCAAGAGGAGACGTTAGATGGTTTAATGAACAGGATATATTGGATTTTAGTGAGATCTCTAGAATTGTTTCTATTCTGGCAGATCTTGGCATACAGCGGATAAGACTAACAGGAGGAGAACCACTCCTAAGACCAAATTTAAAGAACCTCATAATTTCATTGGCCAAATTAGAGGGTATTAAATCAATTAGCATGACAACGAACGGTTTACTATTCGGAGAGAAAGCTAGAGAGTTGAAAGACGCTGGACTTGAAAGTGTAAATATTAGCCTCGATACCTTCAGACCGGACAGATTTAAAGCGATAACTGGCATAAATGGACTCAACAAAGTAATTGATGCCGTTAATGCTGCGGAGAGTGTTGGTTTGAATGTAAAAATTAATACCGTAGTAATAAGAGGTTGGAATGACGATGAAATTGCTGATTTTGCTAAATTTTCACGAGATACTGGGCACATAGTGCGCTTTATAGAGTTCATGCCATTAGACGGCAGTGGATTTTGGCGATCAGATTTGGTTTATACTAAAAGAGAAATGATCGATCTGATAACTAGAAACTTGGGAGAGATTATGCCACTAAATCATGCCTTACATTGCGATCTTGATACCAATGATGCGAACCTCAAGAATAATTCAAACAGATGCAGCAACCAATTCCACAAGTCCGATCCGGCGGCACTTTTCTCTTTTTGCGATGGAAGGGGAACAATCGGATTTATCCCATCGATAACTGAACCTTTCTGTGCCAACTGCGATAGAATGAGATTAACTTCGGATGGCAGATTATTGACATGTCTTTTTGAAAATCCAGGATATGATCTTAGGAACTTGCTGAGAAGCAGAAAGTCTAACCATTATATTAAGAAAAAAGTTACCGAAAATGTGAGGAAAAAGCCTGAAGGAATAATTAAGATCATAAAGACAAAGAAATTAGGCCCTTCTTTGAATTTGATGCATACAATAGGCGGATAGTTTTAACGCCTTGACTTCACATGATCCCCGCGCACTGAACTCATTCATCTGGATTAACACATGCTTTTTAAGTTATGTATCGACCTTAGAATTCGCTAATATGACTCCTAATGGCTCTACAAGATTGGCTATTGTACTATTAAAATAAACTCGTTTCTGCGAACAACTAAGGTTTTGGCAATGCCACAAACCAAAATCAAAAATTGGGCTATTCTCGTAAACTCTATACGGTATTTCCATCTAAATACATTCAAATTCCTGCCGCTGGCATTTAGGTGACAGTATTACTTAGTAAAATCGGGACATTCCGTCGTGCTATCTGGTCACGCTTTTCTCAGACATGCAATCGACAATGATACCATTAATCATGTGATGGACCCCTTTCTTTATCTAACGGACAGCTCATTCGTTAACTGCAATGATTCTAAATTATTAAAGCTCGTTAACAATTTTTTTTAATATGTATTAAGAATAATCAAGATCAAACTGTAACGTTATTATCATGTCGTTTGGCAATAAATGGAATAAACAGCAAGGAGATAGTGTAGGTGAAGCCGTAAGAAATAAGATACTTGATGGTGTAAAACCACAGGCTCCGTTGAAGCCACGGATAGAGGAAGCTAGAAGTAAATTGCAGATGCAGGTTACAAAGTTAGAGACGATATCTACTAAAATGCAGGAGAAAGATAAACTTATTTTCGGCAGGATAGTAACTGCAATGCAGAATCATGATAGCCGCTATGCAAAACTCTTATCAAATGAGCTATCTCAAATCAGAAGAATGAGTAAGATGGTCAATTCTGCAAAGTTGGCACTAGAACAGATTCAATTACGGCTTAACACCATGACTGAACTAGGCGATGTCGTGATCACACTTAGTCCTGCGATGTCGGTAATAAAGGGGATCCAAGGTGGACTTTCCTCGATGATGCCTCATGCAGATCAATCTTTTGGTCAAATATCAGATCTATTAGGCAATATTATGTCTGGCACAGGTCAGATACCTTCTCCTGAAATATCCAGTGGCGCTCTAAGCCTTGATGATGAAGCAGTGAAAATTATTGAAGAAGCAACTGCTGTAGTTGAAGAGAATACTAGGGACAAATTTCCCGACCTCCCAACTCAGAATTCTGAATCAAGGACTGAAAGCTCAATCTACTAGGATGATAGTTTATTGAGAAATGTTACAAATCACCCACTTTATCTTTTTGTCGTCTCTTAATTCATCTAAATATTTGAGAAAGGATCTTCGATTGAAGTTGAAGTCAGATTTATTGCTTCCACACCTAAAACTCTATTAACCACTGATTCGCCTTTATCTTTTGCTATCATACTTAATTTTTCATTGTCTAGTACAAAACTAGAACTATTCAATTCAGAGTATTAATGAGAAGAACATTTTTAAGTATTATAAGTCAGGACCCCAGAGATCTGCCTTAGCTTTTTTTACTTATTAAGTCAATAAAAGATCTAATGATCTTGATTCAATTCAGTGAGTATTGTTCACAGCATTGGTCCCTCAAACGCATTACAAGCCTTAAGAACTACCACAGTTCATTGATATGACACGTATATTATTCAATATGGGGGACACTTAGCAGCAGATCAAAATAGGGGTTCCTTACAATACAACAACACGTTGCACTCAAGCCAGTGGGATGTGACTCATGAAAAATAAATAAAATTGCTAAAACAAGCGCCCTTTGAGGGGAAATGATAGTTATGAGTTGATCGAAATAGAGAATCTGAATTCTATTCTTGCATATAAACCTGGCAATAGTCACATTTTTTATCGAGACTAATT
>JAATVS010000431.1 GCA_014523695.1 Nitrososphaerales archaeon TH5895 | reverse complement strand
GTACCACTTCCTCATCTAACTGAGAAAATATCATCTTTTGAGGCAAAGATAAGTCAGGGCTATAATCGAAAAGGTTGGTGTATAATTGCAGATTGTCCCTTATAGAATCATCAGTAGAGAAAATCCTAGAGCAGTATTCAGTTAAGCTAGATCTGTCTTCTGATTGAGCACCTGAAGGAAGTGGAGAATTGTAAATCATAAAGCTCTTGCCATCCGGTCTGGTGACATCCACCTGAATCACTGGGGGGATCTCGCCATATCTTAGACAATAGTCAACAATAAAATCTGTGGGATATGTATTATAATCGAAGTCGAGATTAAACAGGAACGAATTGGTCGGAATGCCGCCGAGGGAACTGTTCTGTGTCTTCGCATCTGTAGGTCCGAGAATAATATGATTAGGTAGATTACTCCCTGGCTGCAGCGAGTTTACCCAAGAGGGTGCAGCAGATTTTGGATAATCTATCCAAAATCCGGGGTCATTCCATTGACTAAAGGAGTCTAATGGCACCGCGATTAATGCGTAGATTGTCATTGCAGTCAATATTCCAAGAATGAAGAAGCCCGATATGGCGGCCTTGGTATGCAAGATCCGTCGAACTAAGAGATTGAAGTTGCTTGCAGATTCTGAGGGTGTCACGACGACATCTTTACTCTTGGATCAAAATATGCATAAAGGAGATCAGCGATCAACATCGTCATCACATAAATTAATGTAAATACGTATGTGCTCCCCAAGATAAGAGGAATGTCCATTACTATAATCGCATCGTAAAGGAGTTTCCCAACCCCGGGCCAATCAAATACTGCCTCTACTATGAAACTACCACTTATTGAAGCAATGAGGGCAGTGACTATCCCAGTTAAGATGGGCGGAGCTGCGTTTTTCAGTGCGTGAGAGTATAGTATTTTTCGTTTTGGAATTCCCATTACGCGTTTTGCTTGAATATAATCCTCGTCCAAAACTCGGGATACGAAGTAACGAACGACAAATGACCAGACCGTAAAGCTCAAAAGAACTAATGTAATCAAAGGTAAAATCATGTGATATAATAGATCCAAGATGTAAAATGGATCTCCAGGCGAAGTCAATGGAGTAGAGCGAGCGGGGAAGATATCCAGTGTAAATGAAAATAGCAGTATCATCAACATTCCCACCCAGAAAGTCGCAAAGCTATTGCTGACGACTGCAGCAAATGACACGCTTTTATCAAGGGCCGATCCCCTTTTCTCTGCCATATATGTCCCTAAAAACAGACCAATCACGACAACGATTACAGTAGACGTCGTAAAAAGCAATACTGTTTTAGGTAATCTCTCTATGATTATGTCGCTGACATTGGATGAGCCGCTATCTGATGTAAAGAAGTTTGATTTGCCTAAATCAAGAGTGAGTACTTCAAAGAGTGTATTTACAAATCTTTTAGGAGAATACCACGGTTCATCCAGTCCGAGGTCTTTCGTCTTTAAGCTAATTTGTTCATCGATGTAATCCTGGCGTTCAGAAAGTGTTTTGAATTGAATTGTATCCTGAGCAGCTGCTTCTACTACTTCCGCTCGTGTTCTATCGGTCAACAACTTGTCCATTGCAGAACCAAGAAGAATAAGAGTGATAATTACAGTAATAACTACAACTAAAATCCTGTAAGCAGTTGTCTTGGCGACAAAAAAAAGAAAATCTGTCATCCACCAAACATCTGGCTAACTGGAGTTGATGTTATCTATAAATGGTGTAGCTGATTCTGTTGCGCCTGCGGCTGGTGCATCATTGAACTGTTCACAGCCCCAAAAAGATTCCGTTGTCATTTCTACCTATCTTGATCTATCTTCCTGACCTACGATTGGCAAGGAATTGGATAAGGCATTATTTCCGCGCAAGATCCACGGATAGAACAGCAATAATAATAATTGCATTTTCTTTTGCTACCCCTGTTGCTGTCGAGGTCCAGACAAAGGATTGACAGCAATGAGCGTTGTTGATTGGATATCGGGTCTATATGCAGAATCACTTATAGCAAAAATCTTCATAATACTGGGACCAGTTGATAATAGAGCCGTCTTGTTCGCGGGTATCTCTATTGAATACTTGCCATTGCCATCTGATATTGAGGTATTGCCTGACACTACAGTTCTTCCATCTTTATCAGAGATAAAGTAAAAGACAGAGGCATTTTGAGTTGGTTTACCCGCTACGCTGACAGTCACATCTGCTTTAAGTGGACTCTGACCAGCAATTATGGTCCTCGGCGCGGCTACTTTATCAATCGACGCGATCTTAGGTGTTTCGTACTGAGACCAGTGACCCTTCTCGAACGGGTAAGAGCTGTCTCTAGATGCCTTCAGCGTTATCACTCTCCCTTCTGGATTATACGAGTCCAAGTAGAATGGCCCATTACCTATGATCGCATGATTGTGGGTACTAATCCACTTGATACTCGCATCATATCTCTTGATAGCCTCCTCAGAGGATACAAAATCTCGAAGTGGCGCAGGGATAAATCCCTCAGCTTTCATGGCAACCAATTCATTTCTTATCATTGCCGCATGGGAGGGGACAATCAACGAGAGCCATGGCACGTCTTTCGATGAAGCTTCACCCCTTGAAAAAGCGGCTTTTCCTGATGTAACGAGCCTCTCGCTGGCAGCAGTTATTTCCCAGGGCTCTCCTGCCCAGACTCCCGCTGTCCCTGCCAATTCCTTGTCGTCAAAATGCCACTGGTCTACATAGGATTCTACCGTCTGATTATTGATGAATCTTATCCCCTTTATTAGAGGGAGACCAGGCTCCACGCCAGCCATGTATTCTGGATCGTTCGTTAAATCAGCAGGATCGCCGGTATCCTTCCCCCACTCAAAGACAAAATATTGAGGGTATAGCAGATCTGCAGGCGTCATCGGAATTCCATTGTGCCAGTTTGAATAAAGGTTATCATATTTGACGACTGTAAATGCAGTGTTATTCTTTCCTGGACCTGTCCATTGCTCTGAAATTGGATCCCAATTCATCGAATCATTGGGGACAACAAGTTTTTCCAATGGACCTTTTGTTGTTATATTTAACCAAGGGGTCCTCATTGGTATTACTTCTCCAGTATACGGATCCCGAAAGGTACCAGGATCGGATAAAGCTGAGGAGATGTCTCTACAATACTGGTCCGAGCAACCACCGACTCCATTCCATGCTCCTTGGTATATCTGTTTGACTCCGATGTCCAAGGTGTTTGAAGGATCTTGAGTTCGCGCATTTATCAGCGAAAACTTACTAGAGATACCTGCACCAAAATCATTTACAAGACCTGTAAGCCCAGAAGATGCCACATATGGATCGACCAACTGTGCAATAAAAATTCTGACTGCCTCCTGTACCCCTAAATCTGTGGCATTTCTAACAAGTGAATTTCTCTCTTTTTCCGAAGTAAAATTAAGGAACTGAATCCTCTGCGTTATCTTGTCTATGGTGTCATTTTCATAATTCCAAAAAGCGGGGTTTTGCTGGCCCGGCATATTTCCGAAATATGGGGCGTACATTTGTGAGGGGATCACTGGGTTGTATTTCACAAAACCACCAGTGCCACCAAATGCCTCGGTATATATGTTCCATCCAAGATCTTGAGGATCAGAGCCGTAAACTACGGTATTCGCCTTGTTCAAGTCACCATAGTTCCTCTTCACGGTAAATCCTGCCTTTTCCATCTCTGAGGCTACTAGCTCTCCAACCGATCTAAGAGGCTGGTTGTCACTTCTCATCAAGATTGAAATGCCCACAGGTTTCCCATTAAACACCCATTTCCCGTCCTCCTTCAGGGCACCAACTTTAGTCATTGCGGCTGTGATAATTTGGTCGGCCAGTCTAGGATTGTACCTTAGTCCGGAGGACTCCAATGCATCAATTACGTTAAAATACTCTGTTGAAAAAATTCCAAACGGGCTCAACAGAGGTGTTCCTAAGCCTTTTAGGATTTCATCAACCACAAATTCCCTGTCAATTAGATAATTCATTGCGTATCTGACGTCCCTTAATGAAAAGGGATTCAGCGTGCCAGAGTCATTTGATGGCGCAGGGTTTAAAAGTAATCCAAAAGATCCAGAAAGTTTATCATACTCTTTTAGGCTTGGAATATTCTTAATTTCAGATGCCGCTTCTAGAGGGATTCTAAAATAATAAGTATCCAGATTTCCTGATTTTAATTCCTCTAAAGCTACATTGTCGTCTAGATACTGAATGAATCTAACACCGTCGATGTAAGCGCCGGTCCCATTGCTCTGCGCCGCAGCAGAAGCAAAAGCCGGAGTCAGAAGAACAAGTGAAAGTAGGGCAAGAATGGTGAGAACTGGATCTCTCCCAGGCCCCACCATTAACCCCATTTCAGTTCGCAGAAATGAATTAAGTTCCATTCTTGATTCGAGTTTTCAGAATTACATCAAGATGAGAGGGACGCAGGGGAGAATTTTAGAACGAAAAGGAAGATTTTGTCAAGCGTCTTCGATTTCCAAAGTAGCTGGAATTTCTGAGAGGATTTACATGATTGCTTGACAAATATTTTCTGATGTCTTCAGCTATCATAGCTTGGTCGGCTGCCATGCGGCGGGTATAGCTGTTTGGAAACAACTTTGGAGTACCAATCTCGTACTTCTGAGTATTCCCCTCAATTTCAGGTCCTTGAGCTTCATCAGGATTCGTGTTATTTATGGCAACATTCTCTGAATGATTCATACCAATTTCACGACTAGAATATTCGTTCACATCAAGTAAGGACGGATCAGCCTGTTCGATAAATTCAGAATGGGGTATCCTATATCCATATGATCGGGGAAATCTACGACCAACGAACTCTTCTGGTATCATTATAACTAGCTACATATTGGCGCGATATTAATTTGTACTGTAGATATCATTATCATCAGGCGAAGTGATCAGGATTCATATTACTTTGATGTGTGTTGTTTGAATGCATTGACTAAATTGTCATAATTTAGTGCATTTTCCATAAAATATAGAAACAATAATGATTTATAGTAAAAGCGTTAGGTGTTTTATATCATAGTTGTAAAAATTCCAAATCTAAGTAAAGAATCATAGGTTAAGAGGAATAACTTTATATACAAGAATAAAACATTTATACTAGATGCGGTATTCTGACAATTTTTCTGGTGAAAAACTTTGGTAAAAGACATTACTCTATTCAATGAAAGATGCCCTCGATGCGGAAAGGGCCCTATGGTCACAGATAATTCTAGCGGAGAAATGTTTTGCGGAAATTGTGGGTTTGTTATAACCGAAAGAATCGAAGAAATGGGTCCAGAATGGAGAGCCTTTTCAAAGGAGGAGCATGAAGATAGGAGTAGAGCAGGTGTGCCAACCTCATTGGCAATGCATGATATGGGATTGGCTACTATCATTGGTCCTATCGATAAAGACGCCTCTGGTAAGCCACTATCGGCTTCTATGAAAAGCACCATCGAAAGACTCCGAACATGGGATAGCAGAAGCCAAGTGCATGAGCCGGTAGACCGTAATTTCAGGCAAGCATTCAGTGAACTCGATCGCCTTAAAGATAAGCTGGCAGTTGGAGATGCTGTTATAGAAAAGGCCGCCTACGTATATCGAAAGGCTCTGGAAAGGGGTCTGGTGAGAGGAAGATCCATATCAGCGCTGGTTGCAGCTGCCCTGTACGCTGCATGCAGAGATACCGAAACGCCTAGGACATTGAAGGACATTGCTAATGCAAGTAATATCAAAAAGAAGGATGTTGCAAGGTGTTATCGGCTTTTGATAAGGGAGCTTGACTTGAAGATGCCGGTTGTCGACCCCGTTAAATGTGTGGCCAGAATCGCAAGTAAGGCAGGGCTTTCAGAAAAGACAAAGAGAAAGGCACTTGAGATCCTCAAGAGAGCAGAGGAAGGGAAAATATCTGCGGGAAAAGATCCTATGGGATTGGCGGCGGCTGCATTATATGTGGCGTGCGTGATGAACGGTGAGAATAAAACACAAAAAGATGTCGCAGAAGCAGCCGGAGTAACGGAAGTTACAATTAGAAATAGGTACAAAGGATTGAAACTGCATTTAAAGTTGTAACTCGTTTGATTTCTGCATGTAAGTAAAACTGGCAGAGCGTCACCTTCATGCGGAAGGGCGCGATAGGAGTCTGTTTAGCTTAGGCAGTGAAAGAGGTTGAAGAACATACTTGAATATACTCCTAAATCCACCTTTACGTAATACTGATCCGCCTATTGAGTTAAAATACCAAACTTTCTTCCTACCATACTGGTGACCGGAATGAAATGGCCAATATATATACCACATTATGGGACAGAACCGAGTCTGCCTAGATTCTCACATAGGAGAACCCGCACCTTTCAAAAAGAATTCAACGAGTGTATGCCAGTTCACTGAACTTCAATAGCCGCCTCATTGAAACCCATTTTAAGCAGATAGCTCTTAACATCATCTCTATGGTCACCCTGCAACATTATGAACCCATCTTTCGCGGTGCCACCACATGCAAATCTGCTCTTCAATTCCTTAATTATACTCTGAACATCACTTTGTTTTGGATCTATACCTTCAATCATAGTTGTTGTCTTGGAGAAGCGCCTTTTTTCTAGTCGAACGATGATCCTTGTATCCTCTTTCTCCAATTCGCCACAGGCACAAAGATCGTCGGGAAGGCCACATTTCTTGCATATAACCGCCATCTATTGATAGTTATTTCTCCAATTCTTACTTTTAAGC
>JAATVS010000430.1 GCA_014523695.1 Nitrososphaerales archaeon TH5895 | reverse complement strand
TTATTCATCTATCCTGTCTGGTCTGTCTGATTGGTTATCGACTGACTTATCGATTTTCAATCTGACTCACTCTTCTTGCAAATCTTTCATTGCCAGTACTGACGGCTTCCGATAAGAGCTTAACATCATCTGCCTGCATGATTATCTTGAGAGCTAATAGCTTCTCTCTAACAGGAACAAACGGGTTATTGAAAATTCTCCATCCCTCCTTTTTGGCTTCGTGAATTCCATCCAATGACTGCTTGAAATAATAAGCCAAATCACTTAGCTAACTCGTAGACGAACTGTTGGGACTCTGACTTTAACACTTTGATATCCATTGAAATCGTTGATTGGTTGACTCCTAGCTTATAGGCTATCTCTGTCTCATTTGCTGCTCTTGCCAAGAGAGACGCCACTTGCTTCCTTCTTTCTTTGATATCAAATTTGATTTTTAGACTATGCAGAGCCGAACGATATAAATCGTACTAGCGATTAGAACGGCTTCCATATCAAGTATTGGATAAACGGAAGAATCTCAAAACTACCTGAACCAACAAATTAGACATTCTGTTTTGGCATTATGTAACATAAAACTTCTTACTTAATGTTAGCGTAGGAATCAGAAATACATAAGTACCCAAACCCAAATACCAGCTATCCAAAGATCCTCCGATGTAAACTGTATCATGAACGATGATCCCTACAATCAACAGACTTATTATTTTCTGCACCAAGGAATTTGCCATCGGCTTTGAAGAAGTAGCAAACTTAAGCATAGATAATATAAAGCTACCAAAAATAAAAAGATAAATCCATGAGTTACCATTAAAGAGTCCGACACTGGCTGTATAAACACCGATGCTTAGAGGTAGGAGAAAAGGCATTGTATGAAACCATCTTAAATGGAACGTTGAATTCTTGTGAGTCTCATACCTACTGAGAGCTGAAATACCTGCTATATAGACAAACTCAGAAAAGCAAACCAAACATAATCTGTATAACCCGTCATCGAACTGGCCCCCAATTAGAATGCTCAGATTCGGACTTGCACCTAATAGAATATTTAGAACCCGAGTAGCACCCATGACTGCTGGACCAAATAAGGAATTTTTGAGCACAAAGTCGTAAAGCATAATGGTTGAGATAAGGATAAACACAACAATGAGGGTAACAGCAGAAATTAAATAGCTAACTGTGATCGATATTGCCATGAGTAACAATGCTAGAATGATTGCATTTCTCTGTGTAATTTTGCCGGATGGGATTGGACGATTAGGACGCTCTTTTCGATCTATTTTTTTATCAGCTACGTCATTAAAGATCACCCCTGCGGCATACAGACACGTCGAGCTCAAGATAACAAGAATTATGGTATTTGTTTCGATCTCGCTGTATGTATTTGATGAAAAGTATCCTGCTAAGATGTTCGAAGGTAACGTAAACAGGTTTGGAAATCTGACTAGTGTTAAATAATTCTTGATTTGTTGGACGCTCATTTTCGATTCACCCGATTAAGTTTAGGATACACGAGCTCAGGGATATCCATTGCGATTCCGATTCTACTAACTTTCTGCTACACATGATGAATTGGAAGACAGAAGTAAAGGTTACGCATAAATGTCACAATGCTAACAATATTGTAAAAAGTGGGAGAACCTATCTTGCCGGGTGACGAAGGTATAGTTTTGAAATTGGAGGAAATGCAAGTAGAAGAACTATATCATTGTGTTTTTGATGGGATAGTCTATTTGTTCTATAAGGATTCGCAGAATCTTCTGCATTGTTATGAGATTGGTGACAAACAAGTGGTGAGCGAAATTGAGGACCACCCAGATGATCTTAAGGATATAATTAAAAAATACAGCATTGAAAGAGGGTCGCAATAACATTATATATAGTATTACAAGGGATAGAGTTAAAGGATGTCAGCACAGGGTAATAACGGAAGCAAGCCGAGAAATGCGGTCTTTATAGGCAAAAAACCTCTCATGACGTATGTAACTGCAACTTTGGTACAATTGGCAAATGAACCCATTGTTGTTATCAAGGCAAGAGGAAAAAGCATCACAAGAGCTGTTGATGTGGCACAAATCATTGTTAAGCGCATGGATACATTAGGATACAAAATTGGACCTGTAAAGGTGGGCACTGAGATAGTTTCATCCGAAGATGGAAAGACACGTAATGTATCCACCATAGAAGTTTCGATATCTAGGGCGAAATGACTCTGATCAGAGTCCAAATGAATAGTATATCATAGTATAGAATAAGATTATCAGCTCAAGAACTATCATGATGTGTCTCCAAGGAGGTGGAGTGGGGGTTGTTATACCAAAAACTGGAGCTTGGAATCTTTGAGCATCAATCAAACAGTATGCATTAACCATTTCAATTTATCATTCTTTAAATATTGAGTCTCCAATATTTGTATGTGGCTTGAAAAAACATTTAGTTGTCTTTAATGTGGTGGGTCTAGAATCATCTAATATTTTTGCTGATAACCTGCCCAACATTCAACAAGTTGCAGAGCGTGGGGCCTATCGCCCAGTCACTCCTGTTTTCCCTGCAGTCACGTCTACGGTGCAGGCAAGTTTGTTAACCGGTAAGTATCCTAACGAACATGGGATAATATCAAACGGGACTTACAATAGATCAAACTATTCAGTTTCATACTGGGATCAAGATAGCTCACTAGTTCAGGCTCCAAGGATATGGGACTTCCTAGGTAACGGCAAATCCGATGACGTAAGGAGCGCGGTGCTGTTCTGGCAGAACACGCTTCATGCAAGATCAGACGTAGTCGTGACTCCCAAACCTATTCATCTTGAAAATGGGATGATCATGTGGTGCTATTCTAGACCTCCAAACTTTTATGAGGACATTCTAAAACCAAAGTTAGGTGAATTTCAATTAGCTACTTATTGGGGACCGTTTGCGTCATACAAATCAACTGAGTGGATAGCTGGAGCGACCGAAATCACTTTCGAAACGCAAAGACCCTCCATACTCTTTACTTATTTTCCTCACGTTGATTATTCAGCTCAACGATTTGGAAAAGATAGCAGCGAAGTAAAAGGTGATCTAATTAGTGCGGATAAATTAATAGGCAGGATTATCGAAAGGGTGACGAAAATAGGTTTGCTCGATTACACAGATTTTGTAATCTTGTCGGAATATCCATTTAGCGATGTTGAGGGATTTATCAATTTAAATCAGCTGCTCCGAGACGAAGGCCTATTACACGTTAGACAAATAGGCGGTTATGAATTCATCGACTTCGAATACAGCGAGGCCTTCGCTATGGTCGATCATCAAGTAGCTCACATTTACGTAAAGAATCCAACTCATGTCGACCAAATAAAAAAATATTTGCGCAAAATTCATGGAATAGACAAGGTGTTGTCGACAGTTGGTGAGAAGCACAAATATCAAATTGATCATCCTAACAGTGGTGATTTGATTGCAATCTCTGAAAAAAATAAGTGGTTTTCGTACTACTGGTGGTATGATTCTAATAATGCTCCTCCATTTGCTACTACCGTAGACATACATAGAAAACCGGGTTATGATCCGGTTGAATTATTCTTCGACCATCACAAAAAGTCCATTCCTTTGGACGCCGGTCTAGTGAAAAGCTCTCATGGACGTCCTCTGCAATTTGATAGTGAAGATTCAGCCTCCGTTTTTATAACAAGCAAAAAGGACGATAAAGTGAATTCACTCCTGGCAAAGGACTCTGTAACGTCTGCAGAAATAGGATCATATCTCATAGAATCGTACACTTGAAGCATGTGATGGAGGATGAAATATTCAATTACCATGAGTTCTTTCAAAGAGATATTTGAACCGCTCACAGACGCATTACCTGTACTAAAGCGACTAAATTATGATGCTGTTGAATTTATCGGAGAGGATCAATCAAGTATGGACTTGAATAATTTCACCGAGATCTTAATTGCACATGACCTTAAAGTTTCAGGCGTTACTGGCATGTGGGGTAACGTAAACAGCAAAGCAGGGACTAGGCGTCTGTTGAGCCGTGATGGGACTATGGTCGAAAATGCCAAGAGGTATGTAACTCGATGCATAGAACTCTGCGGACAATTAGGTGGACAGCAGTTCAATGTTTGCCTTTTCGCTGATCCTTGTACCACAATGCTTGACTTTAGCCATAGAGTACTTTCCCAAAGGCAGAAACTTAAGTTGGTTGAAAAATCTATTCCTCTTCTTCGGAGCCTTGCGAACTATGCGAAGGACTATGGGGTTCTCCTCCTATTGGAGCCTCTTAACAGATACGCTACTCCGTAC
>JAATVS010000066.1 GCA_014523695.1 Nitrososphaerales archaeon TH5895 | reverse complement strand
TACTGATATTGTTACCACGAATCAGGGCGAGAGAGGCATTTTAGAGTTCAAATACAAATATCCGGGAAATTTCATGTTTCATGCACATAAAACTGAGTTTGCAGAGAAAGGCTGGATGGGTACTTTTTCTGTAATGGAAGGAAACAAAACTCGGCTATCCAGTCAAGCAAACAGTAGTCTTCTTAACGATTCCCTGAATAACTCATTTGTCGGCAAAACTAATGGAGGCCAATTATAAATGCCAAGTTACGCAATTAGTATGATTGGGGGCAGTTACTGAAATTGTCAAGTGAAGGCAAAAATACCATGACTGGCAAGCGCCTCTCTCAGAAAACCTCCATGATTCTTGCATTTATCCCGATCGTAGTCTTAGCGGGGATGCTAATATTTCTACTTAGTCCATATGGACAATCCCTCATAAATGCTGGAACTCCTCTACCTCAAGTTACTATTGAAAAGATCGAGTTCCATGATAATCAGATATTGGCATCTATACGCAATACAGGTCCTTTGGAAATAGTTGTATCGCAAGCCGATGTCAATGATCGCATCCAGTCTGCTGCAATAGAACCTAGTAGTAGAATCCCGAGGCTAGCTGAAGCCAAAGTGACGATCCCTTTTCCTTGGATCCCCGGGACCCCCTATGAATTAGGCATAACCACCTCTGATGGGACTAGATTCAGTAAAAGTATAGAGGCAGCTACTATGTCACCGAGACCAGATGCAAATCAAGCTCTACTTTTCACATCTTTGGGCATCTATGTCGGGGTGATTCCCATAATGATAGGCCTTTTATGGTATCCATATATACGTAGAATAAGCATTGCCAAATACAGTTTTTTCCTCAGCCTCACAGCAGGACTACTTGTGTTTCTGGGCATAGATGCTCTATTAGAAGTAAACGAAATCGTAATTGGAAATTTGGCCTCGGTATTCAACGGTCAAGCGTTGAGTGTGCTAGTAACAATTTCCTCATTCGTAGTCCTGCTCTACACTTCTGAACGATTAACCCAGAGGGCAATAGAAAAGTCAGTAGTTAGCAAGGGCCATACCTTGCCTTCATCTTCATATGTCGGAGCATCATCGAAGCAAGAGAAACCCTCCACGGAAAACCAGGAAGGTGGAATCTATAGTGAATCCGCAAAGGTATCTTCTTCGACGCGAGAAGTACAGATACAATTACAGAAATATCAGCAACTTTTGAAACCGCTAACAATATCGATGATGATAGCAATCGGAATAGGTCTACACAATTTTGGTGAAGGATTGGCAATAGGGGCTGCCATGTTACTTGGTGAAGTAGCGCTGAGTACATTTCTAATAGTTGGATTCACTCTTCACAACACGACTGAAGGACTAGCCATAGTAGCCCCAATTGCAAAAACAGAAGCGAAAAGAAGTATGATGATTCGAAGATTGATTATGATGGGATTAATTGCAGGGGTACCCACAATAGCTGGCACGTGGATAGGTGGTTTTCTTTATTCACCGCTTGCAGCAGTTGTATTTTTGTCGGTGGGGGCAGGGGCAATATTTCAAGTAGTATACTCATTAATCTCATGGATTTCACATCATCAAAAACCTGAATCTTCACCCTCCATCTCTGCCCCAGTCGTTGCAGGATTTATTACTGGACTATTAATAATGTATTTTACTGGCTTACTTATATGATGGATGCTCAATTATGAATACTATAGATGATTGGAGGCTATTTTATGATGCATAGTGACAGTGGTGGTGGAGAGGATACAATAGACGCTTCATCGACTACAACGGCAAGAGATAACCGGGGGTCGCTTTTTCAGGGGAAGGGCGAGCTTGATGCCAGACTTACTTCAATTCGTGAGGCCAATCGGACGATTAGAGAAGATCGTACTGATCGGATGGAAGACTATCTCGAAGTAATCTATGAACTTGTTCTTCAGAAGGGCTATGCGACAACAGTTGACATTTCCGATTATCTCAATGTTTCCTCGCCAAGTGTTACAAGGATGATGAAAAAACT
>JAATVS010000429.1 GCA_014523695.1 Nitrososphaerales archaeon TH5895 | reverse complement strand
TAATCATATGTTCCAGGCTCCTCAAATGTTGCCATAAACGTATTACCAGTACCAGGATATTGCTTTTCCAACCCTTCAGGGAGGAACCACCCGGAATTGACATACTTCTCATCTCCAGCAATGGAATAGTTTGCATTTGGGTTCATAAACTGAACTCTATCCTGTGAATCGATCGTAACTGGATTAAATGTTCTCGCGTTAATTCCTAAGAGAGTATTCGTTCCACTTTCGCCTGGGATCAAGAGCGGCTCATTGTTAGATCCGGGAGGGATAGCATCGAACACTGTCATGTTTGAAACAGCGAGCGGAGAAGCCACGCCCGCAAAAGTACTGTTATCTAAAACAAAAGTAACTGTGTGTGGTTCTGCCGCCCCCACCGTTGGATTATACCACATGATGCTATCTCCAGCATTAATCGTTACCTTCTGAGGAACGAACAGGGTCCATGGGGCAGACGCGTTTCCTCCTCCTGATGCTACCTTGATTGTTTTAGGTGCTGCTGTTGTTGGAGTTGCGCTTAAGGTGTTGCTGGTGGTAAGCATTGCCAAAGCAAACATACATACCAGGATAATCACGCCAAAAAGGACTTGATTTGAAGCCATTTGTCTTATTTGGAAGATGAGGGAAATATAAACATCTCGCATCATTAATGACGGCTTCGTTATAGCCTGCCTTTTGTATCCTATTGAACAGCTTCCAAGCTTAAACGAGATAACCTTTATGTAATCCAATTTGCTGAAGGATGATAGAAATGATTCAAGCTCTTCAAATAGTGTATGCAATCATCCACTCATCGTCGTTTAACATAACCTTATAGAGGACGGACTAACTTTACATTAGCTGTTAATAGGAAGAGACGAGGGTGACGGTCTTTCTCCCATCACCGTATTTAGTCTAAGCTCTGTTCCGTTTCTCAGAACTTTCAGCACTATTTTATCCCCTGGCATGGTCTTCCCTTCTAGAAATGATACGAGCTGTTCAAATTCAGTAATCTTCTCTCCGTTAATCCCTGTAATTATATCTCCACCATGCTTCCTACCATATTGATCTGTTGTAGTTCCGTGCAATCCTGACTTATCAGCAGGTCCTCCCTTTACTAACGTATTTACTACTACTCCCTTCACGTCCTCTGTAACGTTTTCTATATTAGCTGCTAAATCTGACGTAAGAGTGGTTCCAGTGAATCCTAGATACGGATGGGTGTAGTTGCCTTTGTCGACTAACCTTGGGACTATATCTTGAATTAGATTCATAGGTATCGCAAAACCTAACCCATGCTGTAGTGCCGCAAAGTTCACCCCCACTACCTCTCCTTGCGTATTCAGCAGAGGACCACCAGAATTACCGGGGTTTATAGCAGCATCGGTTTGGATCACGTCAGGAACTGAAAACTGAACATCCGGAGCTGGGACTAGTCTACCAACTTGGCTTACTATTCCTGTTGTCATAGTGCCGGCAAGGCCATAAGGATTGCCAATGGCAATTACTTGGTCGCCAACAGTTAGCGCCGAAGAATTTCCAGTTGGAAGCGGCCTTAGCTGTGCTTGGTCAATTGTATTATTCTGAGTTTCGATGATTTTTAGAACTGCGATGTCAATATATGGGTCTACAGCCGTTACATTTGCTCTCAGTCTGTCTCCATTTGTAAATGTAACATCCACAATCTTGGCATCACCGACCACATGATTGTTAGTGTTAATGTGTCCCTCGTTATCAAATAAAAAACCAGACCCTAAAGCTGTTCTATTTTCCAGTGACGGGGCTGCGACTGTGCCGGTTTGTGGCACTGTTCTAGTTATCTGTACTACAGAGTCCTGGGTCTGTTGGAAGATCTTGTTTAGGGCACTTCCAGGGGTTGTTGTTAATGGAGGTGCTGGCAAGGAGGAGTCATTTCCGCCAACCAGGTTAGAACCAACATTTTGATTTTGCTGTGTCATCTGTACTTGCACTTGCGTCCACGGTATGCCACGATCTTCGCTAGAATAAGCAATAGGTGTTTGTTCAGAGACCAAAGAAAATAATATTACAAAGGTAAATAGGACAATTCCTGCTATCATCGATATAGGATTTATCATTTAGCTTCCTTTATTTTTCTGGTTCATATTTATTATCGTTGCTAAATGAGGTGGATGCTAGATTGATTGCATATCAGTTTCGATAGGATACTGCTTATACAATTAAAAAGACATTGGGAAGAACGGCAACAGCATTATCAGCTATGTTGTTGTTGCAATCATGATGTGAACAAGAGATTATGGCTTCAACGGTTTAGCTTTTAAATGGCCCTATTTTTTGTAGAGTCATGAAGTTGCACATTTATTCGCATGCCCGGACTCAATCCAATGATAAAGTCTAAAATCCCTTTATCCTAGTCAATGCACAAATACACACATATAGCATGGCCTTGTTGTCTGGCTCTTGGCGCCATGAAAGCTATTATTTTCGATATGGACGGTGTTCTGGTGGACACTATGCCCTCCCATTTTCAAGCAATGAGGAC
>JAATVS010000428.1 GCA_014523695.1 Nitrososphaerales archaeon TH5895 | reverse complement strand
GTATTAGCACGATAATTATGAATGTATTCTTTTTCCAGTAGAATGATCACTTCTAAGATCAGATAATTACAATTGATACAACAGCTAAATATTTTAATTAAATACATACTAATGTAATTATCAGTAATAATAGAAGGTTCACATAAATATTTAGTTTACATGTTCTATTTGATTTTATCATGAAATACAGAAGTAGAACAGAAATTGTGGGTCTGATCTTAGAGGCTGCAAATGGAGGAGGAGCTAATAAGACAAAAATAATGTATAAAGCATTTCTATCATTTGCTCAGCTCCGAGAATATCTTACAATGTTACAGGACAATGGACTTATCGAATATGAAGGTGGGAAGCAGACATATAGAACAACAGAAAAAGGAATGCGTTTACTACACATCTATAACAAAATGTATGAATTAGTACCACCACTTACAACAATAGCTGTAACTGATAAGGACATTAACATAGGACATAATAGTACTAGTAATGATAATGATAATGGCAATGATAATGACAAGAACTTCGTAGTCAATGATAATTAATCAAATTAGGAAAGGGGTAAGCAGAAAGCTCCAGTATAGCAATAATCCGTACAGCTCAGCCTCTGGCTACTTTCCAACACTTTTTGACCATGTGATCCAAAAGTTCATATTTTATGCCTTATTAAAGCAACTTCAACCTAAAAAATTAAAAAGGTAATTTACAATATTATAATATCTACGATATTTGCAATCAAATAAGGTTGCAAAAACATTGTATTGTATCTCCCCATCAACACGGGAGATGGCAATGTCCTATACTTTTAGAAATCATTTACCTATTCTAAACATTTTAGTTCCGCAAGTAGTACAAATGCCCTGGGTAGCTGGTTTACCATTCTTCATTGTGACCTTTTTTTCATCTTTCATTAGTCTTTTTGACTTACACTTAACGCAATATGCTTCCATACTCATGCAGTAAAGAGCCTAGATAAAAGAAGTGGTGTATAAAATGATTGTCAGAAAGCCTAGCGAGACTTATCCTTTTTTAGATTATCGTTATAATACCATGATCCTAGATCTAATCCTAAATATGATTATTCTTGAAAATATTTGTAAAGCTGATGATTTTTTATATATTTAATGTATAATAAGTCCAGATAATTTGTAAATATAATTCACTTACTGCCGTCATGGAACCTTTCTTAAGCATACATGTATCATACTGTTGTATATGACATGTACTATATGCGTTGATATTAGTGAAAGTTCGAATTGCTAGCATTTAGTAGAAAAATATTCCCAGATTCTATACTATTATAGCTGAATTCTGAGATTACAGATCAAGATAGGATTCCAGTAGGTCAAAGATGGTGCTTGTTTGTGACTGTAGACGGGATTCGCCATATTCTAAATCAAAAGCAGGAGTTGCTATTTCCCATGTATCAAATATGTTCTAATCAGAACTATAAATTGAAGCAATAAGATTAGTCCCAACTACAAACGTAAAGGAAAACTACTAAATGAATTTGCTATCTATGGAAAGTGGAAGAATAGTAATTCTCGTAAGACATTATAGATTTGACTTATTTCTAGATTTTCAAAAATAAAGATTAGATCAGATTATTTGTGTGTTTATGCAATGTTTTAAATTAGGACAGAAAACGAAACTAGTAAATAATGGATACGAATGAGTTATTTGATAAAGTATTAGGTTTATTAAGAAAACATCATGAATGGTTCAACAACTCTATCCCATTAATTGCTAGTGAGAATATACCGAGTCCAGCAGTAAGAGAGGCAATTATATCTGATTTCGGAAATAGGTATGCAGAAGGATGGCCTGGCGAGAGAGTCTATGCAGGTTGTACGTATATAGATCAAGTAGAGATAATATGTAATGATTTAGCGAAGAGAGTCTTTGGTGCGGAATTTGCAGACTGTAGGGCAACATCCGGAGTGGTAGCAAATCTTGCAATATATTCTGCATTCTCAGATCCAGGCGACTATATGATTGCTGCATCTATACCCACTGGCGGTCATATTTCACATGGCAAGAAAGAACATTCTGGTACTGCTGGTTTAGTACATGGATTGAATATAGAACATTATCCTTTCTCAAAGGAAGAAATGACCATCGATGTAGATGCAACAAAGAAAAAGATCGAAGAAATGGCTAGATCGGGTAAGACGCCAAAGTTAGGAATGTTTGGAGGCAGTCTATTTCTTTTCCCTCATCCTGTAAAGGAATTAGCTGACTTTATGCACGATTACAATATTCATATTAATTACGACGGAGCTCATGTGGCTGGTCTAATTGCCGGAGGTAGATTTCAAGATCCATTAAGAGAGGGAGTCGATACGATGACGATGAGCTCACATAAAACTTTATGGGGTCCCCAAGGAGGGATTATAGTTTCGTATGATAAATACGCAGAATCCATAAAAAAGGCAATCTTCCCTGGTAATACTAGTAGTCACCATCTTCATCATGTCGCAGGTAAGGCAATTGCATTGACGGAATCACTAGAGTTTGGAAAAGAGTATGCTACACAGGTAATCGCGAATGCCCAAAAACTTGGAGAACAGCTTGCAGGTTTAGGTTTTGGAGTATTAGGAGAAAAGAGAGGATACACTGAGTCACATCAAATTGCTGTTGATGTATCAAAGTTTGGTGATGGTGGAACTGTTGAAAAAGATTTGGAAAATGCGAATATAATTTTGAATAGACAACTATTGCCGGGGGACATTAAAGCGGGGAGACATTATATGCATCCCAGTGGGATAAGGATCGGAGTTCCTGAGGTTACTAGGCTAGGAATGAAAGAAGATCAAATGATAGATATCGCTCATTTTATAAAACGAGTAGTGATTGAAAAGGAGAATCCGACTATTGTTGCAAAGGATGTATCCAATTTTAGAAAAGAGTTTCAAAAAGTCCACTATACATTCGACAACATAACAGGTGCATATGAGTATATTAGTCTAGTTAATAGGTCTAAACAATAACAAAATATTATCAATATAATCAATCACCATTAGTTATTTTTTATTATTTATTCATGAATTCAATCAGTGTAGATTGTTCCTTCTTTTGTTCTCGAAAGATCAGTTTCAATTCGGTAGTTAGAGATTCTACTCTGTTACGCAGATAATCATTAATCTTAAATTCTCTACACATATAATGTGCAATATTAAGATATTTCTCAACAGAACCTCTTGTTACTGTTTGTAATAATTCATTTTCACATCTAAGACAATTACCACGTAATGGAATTCTGCGATATTTTTCTGCACATTTACTACATCTAAATGTCTGAGAGGAATAGGCTCTCATGTTGCCCATTATATCAGGTAAGATATGTGTAGTTAGTACCATTGATACTACTTCATCTTCATCAACTGCATTAATTAATCTTGCAGTAGATATTTGCATCTGCAACTTTTCATCCATAGTATTTAATCTAGAATATGCACTATGTTGAACATTTGTTGTTAATGATTCAGTAAAATGTGTAAACATATAGTTGAAAAATTGATCCTCTTTTCCAATCCTATTCTTTATGATCTCTATTTTGGAAGTGATATCTGCTGCTTTAGCTCTATTCCAGGTAGCCTCATAGAATTCTAGAGGATAGAAAGAGGATATGTCTACGTTGTGTGCCTGTCGCTGTACTTCATAAGGTAATACAGTAGGCTGAATCAACAACGGAGCATCCATAAGTCCACCAATTTTATCGGGCAAAAAATCAAAAGAAAAATTTAGAAATGCATCCAGAAGGAGCATTATAGAGTCAGCATCACCATCGCAATCTCTTCGCTTTGCTGAATGCCATATAGGAGATGCCAGACATACCTGAGATTTTGTGAATCCGATAATTCTACCTATAATACCAACGGATGTGTGCGGAGCAAGGCCAACAATCAAATGACCTATCAAATCTTCAATAGTAGAAATGCCATAGTAAGGTTCTAGATGATATACTTTTACTAATTCCTCATCTATAAATTTGGCCACATTAACTAGATGTTCTGCACAATCCAGAGGTAGGACTATGTCTTGCAGCAATAGTTCGATAAGCTGATCAGATGAAGTTAGATCTTTGTCAGTATAATCCTTATTATATCCTAATTTCTTAATTTTTTCAATATTGGTCATTATCCAAACTGGTTTAAAATGTGTGAGTGGTTCATTGGTTGCATCGAATCTTATAGTTCCATCTTTAAAGGCATACAACTGATGTTTTTGTCGCAGCAATCCCTTCTCCAATAATTCTGCTGATTTATTTTTGCTCATCAGAGCCTTGACTCCTTTAAAAGGTTCTGCAGCCTTTAGACCGAGTTTGTGTTGAGCTTGCTCAATTACTTTACTCAAAGGAAAGCTAACAGGCGAATAGGTTTTACCTTCCCTGCCACATCTCCTACAACGACTGTTCTTTCCATTATACAAGATCTCTTCTCTACAGACTATACACAAATTACGAATAGGAGTGGATGATCCACATTTAGTACATTTTGTTCCTAGTGAAGGAAATCTACAACTATTACAAAATCTATTCGCGATTTCTGTAAAAAAGGATGATTTGGTCTTTGAAGCTTTTAGAATATCTCTAGTGGAGCCACCTTTCGAACCTATAGGGAATAATACATGAACTGGAGGTTTCATTTTTCGTTCTGCAGCCTTTTCAGGGCGGCCGACTCTTACTGCAATTGAAGAAGCAAATTTTGGCATCAATCGAATTCCAGAAATAGATGAGACAAATTCTATTGTATCCAATGGTTTGATATTATCATTAGCACAAAACTGTAAACTACATCTTTCTGTAGGGATGCTAGAATCCGAAAACAGGATTCTCTGCAAAGAGTATACCTGATCAGGATTATCGATTTTAATATGTTCATCTACTAATGAATGGTATACTCCAAGTCGCTCCAAAATATCTTTTAATTGAAAATTATTCTTAATTAAGAAATAGGAACATGATGCTCCATTATTATCATCCTGAATATAGGAACAAATTAGGTTTTCCTTTAAGAATAATACTTCATCTATACTGATGTGCTCCCAGAAAAAAGAATATCTTGGACATAATGGTATGCCTAACATCAGACTCATCCTAAATGCATCTTTTATATTTGGTATGTCTTTGAATGATGATTTGCTCATTAGTTTAATCGATTGGGGATTAATTTCTGATCTTTGCAGGTTTGAGATACTTGAATTTGACAGATGTGAGTGTAATTCTTGAAGCCATGCCTCTTCTACGTAAGACGCAGGAAGCAGCTCAGCATTATTTTCAAGAAAATCACCATAGCTTATAAGTATGTCACCAAGATAAAGAATTTTTTCGATTCTTTGTCGTACAACTGAAGCATGTTCAGCGGTTCTTACTTGCAAAACACTCCCATCATTAAGTCGTACTATTGGTGGATCTATATCATCTACCAAAGCTATGGTTGATGCTTTGCCTGGTACGTCCATTTTTATCTGTGTTCCAACAACTATCGCGTGATCTAAAAGAACTGGAACTGCAGGATGGATTCCAATTGTTGCGAAGCCAGTATTACAACACCTGCCATATCTTAATCTAAATCCACCCAACCGCTTTGGCATAGAAAGTACAGGTCTTCCAGTAATAACTTCCGACATTCTGTGATTGGCCGCATCGTCACCATCACCAGTTTGTACTGCTCCTTTTAGATCTTTAAGCCACTCCCAGCCAACAAGGTCCAGAGCTTCGACGAGTTTAAGTAATTTTCTACTTCTGCCAATAATACCATCATTCATTACCCTTAATGCACCCCCGCGTACCCTATCAGTAGAGATGCGCCTCATGTTTCTGTGGCCTGCAACCTCTACCTGATCGGTATCAATACCATCAAGTTCTACGGGTAAACTTTTGATGCATTTAATGACATCTGCGTCTAAAACTTTGAATTGAAAACTACCTACTTCACGTTCATAAATACGAAGTTCTTCTACAAATCGACCAGTTTCATCATCGTAGGAGTTTGCAATGTATTTACTTATACCAACAACTTTTCGAGCGTGATCTGCTATTAACATGGTAAGTGCCGCTTCGGTTCCTCCAGCAGATCGTATTGGGCCAGCAAATGAGATAGAAAGATAGGTACTACCATCAGAATTATTTTTAAGTTGAACATTGGAGATACCCTGTAATGGTGCCACCGTCACACCTTCTGTGACTACAGCTAAGCTCACTCGGACGGCATTATCAAGTCGAGTTCTAAGATCTCCCGCATCATGTTCTCCTAATGCAATTTCTTCGGCAATCTTGAGTGCCGCTTTTTCTTTAGTAGTCCGTTCTAATAAGGTCCTTAGCCTACTTGCAATATCAATATCATGCATTTTTGCCACCCTATCAGCCAGATCGTATGCTATTTTGGACTCAACTGCATTTGAAGCATCCAGACCAATTTTTCTTGCTTTCGAACCTAATTCATAAATTTGCTCGACTTTTCTAAGAATGTCTTGCTGATAATTCATGTAATAAACTGGCATATGGGTATTCCTCAGACGAGTTACACCATCGCTAGTTATCGTCATTATTGTGTAATTATCATCTCCTTATTGAGTGTATAATAGAAGATAGTTTATTCTCCCAATCATCATCTTTCTCTATTATTGTTCCAACTACTATTATATCTGCACCTGCATTAGCGATTTCCTTAGCTTTCTCAGGAGTACGAACGCCACCACCTACGATTAAAACACCAGTAAAGTGTTTTCGCACTGCTGCTATCATATCTGTGGGAATACTGTGAGCCGCGCCCGATCCGGCCTCAAGGTATAGAAACCTCATCCCTAAGTACTGTGCTGCCAACGCATACATTACTGCTATTCCTCCCTTATCAAAAGGGATAGACCTAGCGTGACCAACAAACCATGCTGTTGTATGTTCACCTATAACAAGATACCCCGTAGGTAATGACTCGATGTTATATTTTTTAACTGACAAAGCTCCCAAAGCCTGTGCCCCAGTAATAAAGTAAGGATTCTCTGAATTAAGTAGGGAGCTGAAAAGAATTGCATCAGCTTTAGGTACAACTCCAGTTACATTACCTGGAAATAGTATTACAGGTATATTGATTTTAGACTTAAGAGTAGAGACCATTTCTGCTAGTTCAATCTGATCTGTCGCTGACGAACCACCGATAAGGATTGCAGATGCACCTAGACTCTGAGCCTTATTTCCTATAAGTGCTGCATTGGTCGAGTTTTCTGAATCAATGAGTGGAAAGCACAGTGTACCATACTTCTTTAATTCGTCTAGTATGTAATTCTCGATCCTGTGTTCCACATTCTAGTTCATTCTTAAGCACTATATATCATTGCTTTGATAAGCCATGGGTCAAATTCATGGGTCAAATTCATGGGTCAAATTCATGGGTCAAATTCATGGTCAAATCCATAAAGGATATTATTTAGCTATACCAATTTGTATAGTACATTGGCTTCTAACGAAATACAATATAATGATATAATCAAACACATTATTACAAATTCTCTATTTACTGAACGCCAGATATATATACTTTATAATAAATTCTCTGGGAGGAGTCCTCCTGACAGAATAAGTAAAGGTGCATATTATAGACAGCTTAAGCAATCTGAACAAAAAGTCGTTGGAGTTCTTTATAGTCTTATTATCTTAAGATATCTAAACATGATTGATACAGGAACATTTCATACAATAGAAGTAATATTAGATAACACATCACAGCTTATTGAGAGCATCAAACGTGATATAGTATCCCAAAATGATAGTCGTAACGTGATATCACTTGTCGATGAAATAATACAGAAATTGATTCATCAAAAATAAGAGTTATATCAATGATATATCACATCTAGTTGTGATGTTTGAAGGCTATGACATGCATACCCTACTGTTGGTAGTAGTTTCTTTTTTTTCTGGAGTTGCAATAATCCTATCTTACAAGGCTATAAAGTTCTTTAGGCATAATAATAGTTCCCTAAAAAATGCAATTATTGATAACAGAATAAAACAATATGCTGACAAACTGCACGTATATGATAAAGCAATTGCAGATCTCAAAGTTAAGGTTGATATGTTAGAAATGTCAGAAAGATCTCATTTAATATCACGTGATATTGAAAGTAAAAAGGAAGACTCAGGACGTGATATTGATATGATATCACAAAATGGTGTGATTATAGAAGAGTTAAGAAAGAAAACTGCACCTGCATCTACACAAACACATACTTACTTAGATACTTTAGAGCAAATATTGTTAATGTTAAGAGAGAAACCAATGACGACGAGGCAAATTCAAGAGCGAGTCGGAAGGTCACGCGAACATACATCACGCGTAATGAAAGGATTATACAATTCAGGTTTTGTGATAAGGGATACAAGTTCTAAGCCATTTAAGTATAGCATTACTGACACAGGATTACGACAATTACGTGATTTGCATAGTGATAATGACTTGAGTGTCACAACTAGGACTGAACAGAATCTAGAACCGGTATAAATTGATTCCATGAATATTGTTAACATTACCTTAAATCATAATTAACACGCTTTACTAGTTGTAATCTGTTAAGAAAAAACTATGAGAAGCCAGAACTAAATCGTTATCTCGCTGTTTGTTAATAACAAATCACAAAATGCAGCACAGATTAACTCTCCAGTGGAAATAAAGGGGTCTATTTTAAGACATTAACAATGTTAAAGATGTTATTAACTCTCCAGTGGAAATAAAGGGGTCTATTTTAAGACATTTTAGGTTAGTGAAATACAATTGTAAACCAGAGTTAACATACAGTTGAATAATGTATTAACCCCCCACCCCTTGATTTCTTTTGTAGTCCATATCTCATTATCTATTATTTTTATTGATAGATAGTTAAGCTAAAAATTAACAATAATTGATTCTCTTGTTTAAAACTGTTTGTTAACTTGTTGTTAACACCTATTAGTTTAGTATCCTTCTTATGTTGGAAAGGAAAAACAGGGGTGAGGGTATATTTACATGATAGTGAGAATGATAAATAAATTTGAATGATGA
The DNA here is from genome assembly GCA_014523695.1 of Nitrososphaerales archaeon TH5895. Classification (GTDB taxonomy): domain Archaea; phylum Thermoproteota; class Nitrososphaeria; order Nitrososphaerales; family Nitrososphaeraceae; genus TH5896. The sequence continues at coordinate 22 of JAATVS010000428.1, read as the reverse complement.
TAGCCTTGATAGTATATTTGAT
>JAATVS010000427.1 GCA_014523695.1 Nitrososphaerales archaeon TH5895 | reverse complement strand
CTTTTCTAAGCGATGATACCCAGGTTTTAGATTTAGTGAGGAATGTTAATCTCGGGAATATCGATGCCATAACCTTTACGAGTCCCCCGTCTGTAAGAGGACTATTCAATTTCGCAAAAAGACACGAGTTATGGGAAACCCTCCAAAATTCACTTAATTCATTTGCGATAGTCGTGGCGGTTGGGCCTTCCACAGCTAGAGAGCTAGACAAGAACGGTGTATTGGTAGATGTTGTGCCATCCGTCTTTAAAATGAAACCAATGATCGATGCTCTGGCCCTATACATAAAAAGAAATACGCTCAATGAGAAAGTGAACAGAATATCTCAGCGTCGAAAATAAGGCATTCAGTATGATATGGCACATTTCTGTGATATTTTCACGTTTTATCAAATTTTACTTTTTTTTATTATATCACAAATATATTTTGAAAACCTTATATCGTGAGCTAATATATACGAGCCTATGAAGCGGATTGAAGCAATTATACCTAATGAAAAGATTAGCTCAATAAGTGAAGCCTTCAAGAAGGCAGGTATAGGCGGATGTACCATCCTCGAGGCAAAAGGTAGAGGTAAGGGTGAAAAGCCCATCGTTGAAAGCGGAAGAGGAACCAGTAGGTTTGTGTCTGAATTTTCAGTCCGTGCCGTTATCGTTACCGTCGTTCCTGATTCCCAAGTAGAAAATGTAGTGAGTGCTATACTTGACTCGGTTAGTACGGGTTCAGCAGGAGATGGAAAAATATTCATCTCACCTGTAAGTGACACGATAGATATAGGAACAAGACAACGTGGCGATGAGGCGGTTATTTAGAAAGACAAAAGGGTAGGGCTTTTTTTTCTAAAGAATTTTTTAGTTTCTCCATAGGTTTTGATATCTAACTGAGGAACCTTAACTACTATTGGAAGTTCCTGAACCATTTTACCGATTAAAAGTGAATATCTTTGAGGAAGAGTCCTAACTATCGACTTAATCGTATCCTTGTCAACTAGGGAAATTTTAGAAATTCTTTCTAGGTCTGATTCATTCACGAAATTGAACAAGAATATGTTGTCGACTTGCCTCAAGATCCCTTCTCCCAATGCCTCCGGGTGGTTAGTAATAAACGTGGAATAGATTCCAAAATGACGCATTCTTGTGATAATGTCGTCCCAGTAGGTCTCTTTGATATACAGGTGGGCTTCCTCTGCAAAGAGAAATATAGGAGGGATCAGATCATTTCCCAACAACTCAACCAATTTGTTTAGTATCAACTCAACGACCATGTGTCTTATAGTCGGTGTAAAACGTCCCATATTCACGATCATTGCCAGTCCCTGAACATTATTGGAAATCAGTTGTTCAAATCTTAATCCTTCATATTCATCATTTTTTTCATCGTTGAGAAATAGCCTTGAGTTATATACCGTATGGAACCTTGAGATTAGTGCATCACGAACAAGATCATTGAAATTCCAATTATTAATGGCATTTGAAAATGCTTCTAATGTCAGAGCCTGTCTTTTGTAGAGATTATCCCATATTCTAAAGAACTCACGCAACGACGTCGAAGGCATATCTAGTGCATTCTTAAGCATCGAGGATACAGAAGGTTTGCCACAATATTCTAACGAGAAGCGCAGATTCTTTCCTGGTTCAAGTAAAACGATCTTCGAATCAACATTTGATCCTGACCCATCAGTCCTAATCCTCAATCCAGCATATTCATTATTTAAGTCAAATACCAGGATAAACGCTCCGTGCTCAAGGAGAGACTTGACAAGTAATTTTGACAAATGTGATTTACCTGATTCCTTCTTACCTGCAATTATGTTTAGTCTGCCATCAAGGTCTTCAGCGTAGATGATGAAAGGATCTTTACTATTATCGACTGAACCAATCGAAATAGGAGATTCACCACCTCTGTTAAGCATATGATTCAGCTCGGAAATTGTGAGACGCCTAATCTTCGAATTTACTCTCGATGGTAACCAAGTAATGTCACTTGACATATTGGCGTTTGTATCACTGGAAGAAGCTCTTATTTTGGCCTTGAAAAGTCTTGAGTCACGCACTACGCCTGACAATATTCCTATTTCTAATGGATCATATGATATTCCGGGACTGGTTGCACAAACTATCTCATCCTTGACGATGTCTTCGATAATAGATTGGTTCGAGAGATATTCCTCATTGTACACTTGAACTATTAATTTCTTTTTCAATTCAATATCCTCAATCAGAAAGTAATCGCCTTTGGAGACCATTTCTGACTTTACTGCCAACAGTATCAATTCATCATTTGTTTTTTGAAGGATTTTCAAATAAACGAAACCCCCAAAAGGTTCTTTCTAGAATCAGTATGGTCAATCTCTACCACACCATAGCTCCTTGATACGAATCCATTTAATGATGATACTTCTGTGTTTGTGAAAGTTGAAATGTGATGTGCAATCCTAAGTGATTCGGGGTAGCTACGAAAGATTACGTCATTTCCAATTAGTCTCTCTAAAGATTCCACTTCGTTGCCATTCGCAGAACATATGTCCGCTCGGAGGACATACTCATTTTCGTTTTTGCCAAGTTTCACTAGCACGTTCTTACCTAAAGTATTTCTTGCCAGACTCTTGATCACATAGTCCGTGTCGATGCAGGCCGAAAAAGGAATTGCTTTGAGCAAATATTCAAATTGATTTAGAGTCTTCATGGTAGTGTTCTTAGACAGACCTATGACATCATTATTGTCTAGTGTGGACGTTTCGATTACTCTGTTGATGGTGCAGTTGTGATCCTCAAATATGGAAGGCCTTAAGGATCCATCTATTAGCATTATTGAATTATTCAAGCGGTGGGAGAGCATCAATTGAATTGCTCTCTCTAATCTAATTCTGATAAAACGCTTAGCGATGTTACTATCAAAGAACAATAGATTTGCCAGATTGTGATCTATCTTAGAGTCACGCAAGGATCCTTCGGTTAGGTAAATGAGTATCGGACCTATCCTGAAATGGCGTCGTATTCCTCTACCTGAAGACATGACGACTCCAGATTTTGCACAATACAACCTTCCCTCCTCTGTACTCGCAAGATGAACAACACTTGAATCTATTGCTGTGATGTAGGTTATCTTCTCGTTTGGATGAATAACCCTAGGAATCGCTGCGCTTGCTGGCTCAAAACTTCTATCCCTTCTAAGTGGAACAATTGTTTGTCCATTTGAATCAAAAATAATTCTTTTCCCTTTGAGGGTTTCTTCCAATCGATCTGACAAACACATTCTCATCGATTTTCTAAAAGTGTCTTCAAATTCTGAAATACAATCCTCTTCAAGATAGGAGTTTAAATGCGCATTTGCAGACATATTGATCAACAATATCTCAAGAGCCGAAGTTAATTAATGTTGCGCAAGATGCGCAAGATGCAAAGGAACAAGTTTATCAGTGTGAACTTTTCCAACGTTGCTTGTTCAACATGAATGATATCCCGTCGCCGCTAGCTGCTCAGTCAGATGAAGTAAAGATCAGATTGAAACACAAAGGATGGGAAGTCGAAATAACATGCGCAGAAAACAAAGTCAAAGAAGTTGTTCAAAACGTCCTGGACAGTATCGATCATCCAAGTCCATTGGATGAAAAGAACGCAATAGCTATCGGTGAACTACAAAATCAGTTTGAAAATATCAGAATGCTGCTAGATTCAAACACCATTCCTTCTAGCAAAGGAGTAATCAGGATGGAGAGAAAATCGCCGCATAAGACGGGTATGACATGCAGAATACTTTTGGAAACACTATGGGAAGAGGGGTACTTCGTCACTCAGCGACTTTTAGCAGAAATTCATGAAGAATTAATGCGAAGAGGTTACAGCTACGACAGAACAGCAGTTTCGCATTCACTTACTGATATGGTTAGAGAAGGCATCATAGTCCGAAATGGGACGGCTCGTAACTATCTCTATCTACAGAAGACGACTTGAAGAGGATCTCAACTAAAAAATCTTGTCACAAGCGAGGGACTAGTTCAGTCATTGGGTTTTTTTCCGTTTTGCAAGCATAGAATTTAGCCAGCTGATTCCTGCGGTGGTGATTCGGTATGCTGGTAATTCAGAGCCATCTCTTACGACATCCCTTTGAACATATCCTACCTTGACCAATTCAGACAATCTTGAACTAATTGATTTCGACTTTAAACCAGTTGCTGATTGTAGGTCAGACATACGCAATTTGTCATCTTCGATCTTGCCTAACCCCTTTGCGATACGGGAAGCAACCAATTGAAGGGCAACAATTTGTTTATCTGAAAACTTTCGAAGTTCGACTCCATCCAATAGTGGAATTATCCTCGGACCTTCGGGGGTAATCTTAATGATATCTGAATATGATTGTATTAGCTCGGAAATAGTGTAATTAAGTGAAATTCTATTTGCTAGGTCCAATGCAGGAATTTGTTTTGTCAGAAATGATATCACAGAAGATATAACCGAATCTGCAGAACCATTGAACTGGACCCGAATGTCGCCTATGGAGATTGTAACGTTGACGCTAGTTCCCGGGTCTGCAGTACCTACAATTTCTCCCTTACCCCGATCACTAAACTCGATAGACACCAGATTTCACCTCAGCTACCAGATATTGAATATAAATATATATGCATACTTCGAAATTCGTGTCTTTTGTATTTTGTTACGCCAGGAGAAGCAGAACATCGTCGACGAATAGACTTTACGTGAAAAGATAAATTAAACTCATTAATACAAGCTTAAGCATCATCAAGGTTTTGAAATTGAGCGAATTATTGCATGAAGAGGAATTAGGTGATTGGAGAAGAACCCATTACTCTAGGGAGATTCTACCTACTTTAGATACCACGCAGATCACTGTAATGGGATGGGTCTCTAGCACAAGGAGTCACGGCAATATTCAGTTTGTTGTAGTAAGAGACAGGCTAGGAGAAATACAAGTAACTGCAAAACGTGGTGAATGTTCAGATAAGGTTCTGGATCAGCTCGCACGTATAAAGGAGCACACGTCTCTAGCGGTCAGAGGGACAGTTCGAGCACAAACTAGATCACCTAACGGTATAGAGATAATTCCAACTGAGGTAAGAATATTCTCGTTAGCTAAGCAAGCAGCACCTTTCACGATCCAGGCTAATAAATCAACTGTAGGTATTGACACGCGCCTTGATCTTAGAGCCATAGATTTAAGGCGAAATTTTTTACGAAGCTTGTTTGGAAT
>JAATVS010000426.1 GCA_014523695.1 Nitrososphaerales archaeon TH5895 | reverse complement strand
GATTAACATGAATGATTTTGACTACGCTACAAGGGAAATAACCCCATCGGCCATGAGAGAAGTATACGTAGAACCTCCGGATGTTAAATGGGAGGATATTGGTGGATTAGACACTGTTAAGAGGGAATTGCAAGAGGCTGTTGAATGGCCATTAAAATATCCAGCTTTGTATAGAGAGCTCAAGCATAACATTCCTAAAGGAATATTGCTATACGGACCTTCAGGCACAGGAAAAACACTATTGGCAAAAGCTGTAGCCACCGAATCTGAAGCTAATTTTATCAGTGTTAAAGGTCCTGAGCTACTAAGTAAATGGGTAGGAGAATCTGAAAAAGGTATACGCGAGATATTTAGGAAGGCGAGACAGGCATCACCGTGTGTGGTATTTTTTGACGAGATAGATTCTATTGCACCGATTAGAGGAATGGAGGGGGTCCATGCAAGTACCGAGCGAATGATGTCACAATTACTCACGGAGATGGACGGCATACAAGAAATGCAAGGAGTTGTGATTATTGCTGCAACCAATAGGGTAGACATGATCGATACTGCGTTACTGAGACCAGGACGTTTTGATAAAATAGTGTTAGTATCTAATCCTGACAGAAATACTAGGGAGAAAATCCTGGAGATTCACATCAGAGGTAAGCCTGTAAGTAAAGATATAGATTTAGGCAGGATAGCGGATCTGACTGATGGCTTTAGTGGAGCCGACATGGCAGCCGTTGCTAATACTGCAATCTCGGTCGTATTGCAAGAATATCTCGCAAAATATAGTACTCCAGAAGAAGCTGCTAGACATACGTCTGAGGCTTTAGTTGCAATGAAGCAGTTTGAAGAGGCTATTAAGAAGATCAAGACGCAGAGAGAAATGAAGCCTGGTGACAGAGTAGTTATGCCTCACTACAGGTGAGGTCATTTGACATCGGTCCGCTCTAACTTTAACCGCTCAGATAAGCGAAATTTGGGGGGTTCTAAACCAAAAAACGACAGCCTTAATGGCAAGGGGTAAATACATGTTTTACACTCTTTACCCTGAGCCACAACTACTAAACCCACACTCGATGCACATGTTACATCCTTCTGTAACTATTAGCTTCGCTTTGCATGATGGACACATATTTTCATAATTTTCTATCACTGATGATTGGAGATTTGCTTTTTTTACGGAAGCCATTTGTTGATTCTCTTCATACTGTGGAATCGTTGTGGCTTCCTCAAAGTTTTGATTATATTTGTATATATGTGCTATTTGTTCCCGTACAAACGGTTCCCTAATATTGTCTCGAATAAAATCTGCTGCGTAGCCACTTGGATTTACCATAAACCTTTTTTCCTTTATTGTATCGCCTGTTATGTGCAGAACCTGCTCATGTCTTGATCCATCTCGATAAACAGTAACACCTTTTAAGCCTAATTCGTGTGCAAGCAGATAAGCAGATTTCACATCATCGGCAGTCGCATCTCCAGGCATATTAATAGTCTTTGCGATCGCATTACTAATCCATTTCTGCCATACCGCCTGAGCCATAAGATGATCTGTCCAGTGAATGTCAATTGCTGTTTCGAAAATTTTCTGTATCCACTGAGGAATTTCATTCATATCTCGTACAGATCCGTAGTTATTTGCAATTCTTGTTAATATCTCATCATCATACAGACCGCTTGCCATCAGAACATTTTCGAAAATCCTGTTTGTATAGAAGAATCTGCCAACTGTTACTCTCTTCTCAAAAACCAAAGCGAAAATAGGCTCGATACCGTTAGAAGTATCGGCTATCATCGATAACGTTCCTGTAGGTGCTATCGTCGTTGTCCATGAATTTCTTATACCATGTTTTCGAATTTTCATGATTAGTGAGTCCCAATCAAATGAATGATTCTCCTTTGGTATTTCATAGTAGCCGGCCACTGGGACCTTACCTTTGACATAATCAGTTTTTAAAAATAGTGGAAATGGTCCTCGTACTTTAGCCAGCGCGACGCTCTCTTCCATACTGTAGTATGAGATCGCCTCCGCTAACTTGTTCATAAACTCATACCCTTCCCTCGATATGTAGGGGATTCTTAGCAGGAATAGTAGGTCGGCTATGCCCATAATACCGAGACCGATTCTACGAGTAAGTTTCGTATTTTTATCAATCTCCTCTACAGGATATTTGTTAGCATCAATCACATTATCTAGCAATCTGGTTGACAATCGTACAGCTTGTTCATAACGTTGCCAATCAAATTCGTACATTCCATCAGCTTTCCTTTTGACAAAATTTGCAAGATTTATCGAACCCAGATTGCATGATTCATACGGATAAAGAGACTGCTCTCCACAAGGATTTGTTGCACGCAATGGACCACCCTTCGCTTCCATACATGGATTATATTTATTGATATTATCAAAGAAAATTACACCTGGTTCTGCACTCTTCCATGCACTAAATGATATCAGATCCAGTAGCTGCTGTGAATCAATGTTTTTTATGGGTTCTTGAGTTCTCGGATTTCTTAGCATGTACTTATGGTTCTGCTTGTCAATAATAGATTTCCAGAAATCATTCGAAATACCAACGCTCACATTAAAGTTTTCAAATACCCCAGGTTTTGTCTTTGCAGTTATAAACTTTTCAATATCAGGATGCCATGCTTCCAGAATACCCATATTTGCTCCACGCCTCTTTCCTCCCTGTTTCACAACATCTGTGATTGTATCAATTATTCTCATGAAAGATGACGGTCCAGATGCTACTCCAGATGTAGATGCTACGATATCACCTTCTGGCCTCAAATCAGAATAGTTGATACCTACTCCACCTCCTGATTTGAAGATCATCGCTGCATCAGTAGACGACTTCATGATCTTGTTCATATCATCGGGCATGTCTAGGACAAAGCACGCTGAGAGTTGTCCTAATCTCGCCCCTGCGTTCATTAAAGTTGGCGTGTTAGGCAAAAAGTCCTTTGATACCATCAAATTATAGTATTCTTGAATTCTACTTTCATACGCAGACATCTTTCCTTCAGCGACTAGTCGGAGCAAGTCTTTGAAACTACATTTCATACGTTTCTCTTTTGCGAGATCTATGTAAAGACGAATAAGTGATTCAAAATGGTACTTATTGAGATAGAATTCACCGATCTTAAGCTTGAGATGGAAGTCATCGATTTTATCGTAGTACTTCTCCGCTTCGTCTATGTAATTGCCATGTTTAGATTCGATATCAAAAATCCTCGAATCATGTACCAGGTCCGGTAGAGTTGCCAGGATGGCTACCCTTTCAAACATCTGTCGTGGTCCTTCGATTATCTCGTTATTATCATCTCTTAACAAATATCGAGATGCTAAGACCCTTAGAGAATTGACACTGAATGATTTATCGATTTCGTCTAGATCTTTCTTGTTCAGGATCTTCATTTTCTCATCTCTAATTTTTCTTCGCTCGTGTCGGTATAGGATGTAGGCCTTGGCTGTCTCAGACAATCCTTCTTCGATGAGTATCGATTCCACCATATCCTGCACATCTTCCACACTCGGAATTGCTTCCTTTTCAGACGCCCCATACCCATGATCAACCATCTTCTGGAGCACCTTGTTAGCCAAGTTCTCTGCTAGCTCATAATCAGGTTTCCTGGTCGCAACCAACGCCTTATAGATTGCATTAGAGATCTTTGTATGAACAAAGGAAACTATCCGTGCGTCCCGCTTCCTTATCTGAGAAATCAAATTTTCTTTAGAATTAAATTCGGTAACCCCCGCCATTCCAATTGATACATTAGTTTCTCTTGGCTTTAAAAATATTAGCTTCCCGAAAAATAGTGTTATAGAAGGGTTTTCGGCTATGCCAGGGCCCAAAATGGCCCCATTCTACGCTAATCACTCATGCTCATCACTATTGCTTATCCTGATTCATGCATAATAAATCGTGTAATTACGTGTAGTCATCTATATATTCTATAAAATATCATTACTATTACTATTGGATTTTGATAAAATTATTAGATTTTGATGTTCGCAACTTAATATAGGTCTATTGCTTCATTAAAGTGAAGATAAAATATGGCACAGATGCCAGCACTGAT
>JAATVS010000065.1 GCA_014523695.1 Nitrososphaerales archaeon TH5895 | reverse complement strand
TTCCGACTGAGGTAGCTATCAGTAAAATGAGTAAGGGGGAGAGGATGAATATATTCAGGGGTTTCTTTGCAACTAGTCGCTATAACAGATTGTTGATCCAAAAGATACTACTTAGGTGTGCGTTAGACGATTCATTCTATCCGAAGGTGATAGAACTTGAAGCTAATCATAATAGAAATTACCTGGAGACTCGAAAAATGATTGAAAGATATGGTTTCAGGGAAGAGTTTATTGCTGCTGTTAAGGAGGAGGACGCAGCGCTGGACAAAATAATCGACGCATATAACAAGAGAATGATGAAAACATGATCTTGCAACTCTTTTAAGACTTCCTCCCGTATTCGTAATCCTTCCGACCAAGGTAACATAGGACACTTGCAATATGAGAAGTCTATCTTCAAAATAAACTAAAAGGTAGACAATTATCCTATTAGACACTGCAAAAACGTAATTGCCATATGATCATTTACAATTGGCAGGAAATGGAGCAGAGCTAGGCCATCAGTGCCTCTCAGAAGCACGGTTAGGTTGAATTTATGGAGATCACTGTGACTTCAGTATTACTAATTAATGGTCTCAAACCATTAGAATTTGAACTACTCGACACACCTTTGGTAAAGCTTGCAAAGTTAAACAAGCCATGCTGCATGGTCGACTCAGACTAAAAAGATATTTAAGCCATTAATACCTAATTATCATAGAATGTGCTGCGATTGTTATATGTTTGATACAGAGGAAACTAAAATCAAAATCGCAAACAAAAAACCAATTCGAAAAGAAAACAGCCTAAAGGAAGAGGAATTGATTGCACCAACTGTAAAATAAGAGATTCCTCATTCTTCTTTTTCTATCATTCTTGTTTTCAGACACCTATATTGTACCAATAGAAGTCATACAAGAAGCCGATGTAAAATGGCTTTTTTGTGGCGTATGATATGCATGTCCTGAACACGAAGCCTTGTTTCATTGATGGCAAATCAATAATAAGGCATGTTATGTATCTAACTATAGTATAATCAAGAGAAATGGCTGTAGAAAGTTCATCTTCAACATCAGCATCACCTTCTTCTTCTAAGGCCGATCTAAATATTTTGTGTGAAAAGATCTTACGAATTAATGCTAAAATACGCTTTGTTGGAATCGCGAACCATTTAGGGACATTGCTAGCCAGCGCCTATAGACATAATCTCGTTCCTTTGCTAACAAGAGAGGAAACCTCCCACTATGTTCTTCAGTCAATTTTGCGCTCTGCCACACGAGAGGATTTTGAATCGAAATTGGGCCGACAGGAATATTCAATAGGCAAGTACCAGAATGTCATTCGTGCTACGGTTCCGATAATCTGTATTGAGGACAAGACCCAGAAGGAAGATATTGTTATTGAATATGACGGCAAAAACAAGCGAAACAAAGTAAAGTTATATCTGTTACTGTCATTTGATGTCGATTATGGAGTGCAACATGCCCTTGAAACAAAAATCCTCCCATTTATGGATGAAAATAGAAAGTTCTTTAGTACTCTTGGCCGATAAAATGAACCCATGCGATGTGAGTATGTTCTGTAATTATGTAGCCAGTCTAGTATAATAATCCCCTCCAAGAAACCATAGAGCGTAGTATGCAGATTGTTCAAGTTTCGGATCTACATATAGGCGGTTTGTTCAAGCAGAATGCATTTGATGACATTGTCAATGAAATTAATAATGAATTAAAGCCGAACGCGATAATCATCTCTGGAGATTTGGTTGACGAAGGGATTATTTACCAGTATGAAAAGGCGCAGAAGGAAATTCAGAGATTCGAATGTCCAAATATTATCATATTGCCTGGAAATCATGACTACAGGCACACCGGATATCTACTATTCAAAAAGTTCTTTCCTTCTACTTCAAAACATGTGTGGGAACTGGACAATGGCAATATCGTTATCTTTACAATAGGAACTGCGCGGCCTGATCGAGATGAGGGTGAAGTAGGACATCGGCAAATACTCTGGATGGAGAAGACAATGAGCAATTTTTCCGAAGAGATCCGAGGAAGAAAGAGAGTAAAGATAATAGCGATGCATCATCATCTCGTTGCAATACCTGATACTGGTTACACTAATCTGGTAGGCGTATTGGACGCAGGTGATATGCTAAGAGCGTGTTTAGAATCTGGGGTCGATCTGGTTGTATGCGGGCACAAGCATAGGCCGTGGATGTGGAATCTGGGAAGATTACAGATAGCATATGCAGGAACAGCTTGTTCATGGAGGTATAGAGGGATCTTCCAGGACACGTACAATATCATTGATATTGATAAGAACGGCGAAATAAAACTCGAACTAAAAATAGTTGGAGAAAAAACAAGGATACCCTTATCTGACATAGTCAAGAAGTATAACCCAGAACATAGGATGAAAGCTCTATTTA
>JAATVS010000425.1 GCA_014523695.1 Nitrososphaerales archaeon TH5895 | reverse complement strand
TGCAATTAAGAGAATACAAAAAGCCAAAGGAGAGTCTAGTGATAGAAGCACTTATTTGGCATACTGATTTTCCGTACTCTGCGCTGAAAGAGACTCGGAATACATTCTCAAGTCTCTTGAAAGATTTATCTGCTGAAGGATATGATTCAGAAAAAATTAGTCTCCTCGCAGAAATACTCTGGTTAGCTGACCTATCGGTTACATATATGAGTTCAGATCCTATTCGAGCATGGGATAGAGTTACGAGTCTTTATGACGAACTGTATCTCCCCAAACTTGAGGCCGTCTCGCGAACGGATGCTTTTTTTGCAGATTTCGCAGAAACTAAATTATTCCAAGAACTACTTCATAGTAAGACATTTCCTGATGTATTTAGACAAAGATGGAACTTGATTTATCAATTCTTCCATGAAGGTAACCCCTCGACCCAATTGAATCGGACAATTGCCGATGCAAAAAAATTATTCTTAAAAGTAAACGTCCAGCTAGCAATGTCGAATGGAGAGATGCTTGAGCAAATGGCCATAGACAATTGGGCCGAATATTTTATTGGCATAAGTCAAGATCAGCAGGAAGTTCTTAGAGCCAAAAATCGGTTTGCAATGTTGGATCCGCCTAACGCATCTGCATTTTGGGGAAGTCCTCAAAAGCTAATTCCAAATTTATTTGACAGTGTGGTGGATAATTTCATTATTGTCTTATCCAGAGATATGTTGGATCAAAGAGAAGATTCGACCCAAATCGTTTCATTCAAATCATTACTCTCAATTATGAAACCTAAGGTACGTCATGATGGTACCGTGCAAATTCTAACCGACATCGAAAAATATGGAGAGCACGAAAGCAGTATATCACATACCCTGGGTGAATGTGGATTTAAATTGGTCACTGATCAAAATACTAAAATATATTTTCCAAGCACATGGGAAGGTTCTCAGTTGAACAACAACAAAAAAGTTCTACAACTTAAGATCAAGAATGCTTCTTGAATCACAGGTTATTCTGCATTATGTTAATCCGTATTACAACTAATTTTTCGATTTCGACTTCTCCCGACGGGCAGTTGGAAGAGGAAGATTCTTTATAAAATGTTGTTCTTAGTGTATGCATTTTTATTGCCATAGAACTGAATGGAATCAGCAAAACTCGGTGGAAGTCAGAGTATAGGCATGATATTAATCGATAATCAGAAAATATTCAATATAATTGAGGAGAGGAAACCAAAATCCGTTGCATTGGATGGCCCTGACGGACTTATGTCTAAAATTCAGGCAACGGCAGACATGGTTGCAGACAAATTCGAAATACCAGTTTACATAATAGGAGATACCTGCTGGGGTTCGTGCGACCTCAATACACATGCTGCCAACGTGCTCGGGGCCGAAATTCTCTTTAACATAGGGCACACGATCTCGATGGACGGTTTTGGAAAAGAGATCGTCATGATAGACGCATATGAGGATATGCCTTTTGATGAAGTTGCAAGGCGATTAGCAACTGAACTCCTAAACAGAAATTATAAAAAGATATCGCTACTAACGATTAGTCAACATTTACGTCAGCTTGAGAACGTTCGTAAGATCTTTGAACAATCAGGAATGAGCGTCACCATAGGAAGGGGTAGAGGCCAGCTCAATGACGGACAGGTTTTTGGATGCGAGTTTTACCCTGCTCATGGTAAGTCAGATGAAGTGGATTGCTTTGTCTTTTTGGGGCAGAGTACTTTCCACGCAGCCGGGGTAGCTTTATCGACAGGGAAACAAACATTCATGCTTGATCCATATTTTCAGGAGTACACTGAAGTAAGTAGCGTCGCTGAGGAATTACACAGGAAAGCGATTCTATCGATCTACAAGGCTGTCGACGCCCACACGGTTGGAATAATTATTGGTATAAAGGATGGTCAGTTTGCAAAGACCCGCGCACTGGAACTGAAGAAAGAGTTTGAAAATGTTGGAATGAAGGTGAGATTAATTGGATTGACCGAAATAACTGAGGAAAGAATGCAGGTATTTAGTCACATCGATGCGTTTGTACAAGTCGCATGCCCGAGGATCGGGATCGACAATCATTTTAAGAAGCCTATGCTTTCGGTACCTCAGGCAAGAGCTTTAATCAGGATATTGAAGAAAGAGCCGGTTGAAGATATTTTCCGTCTCAGTCACTGGTTGTAGAATCCAAGCCTTAAGCGTAACATACATGCCCGCAAGTGCAATCTGGCAACCAGTAATTGATTAATTTGATCTATATCAGTACGTAAATCGCAAGTCCGAGAACAAAGGCACAAATCGAGGTGCTATCGGAGACAGCCCGCTGGTTCCAATAAAGGTCCAAAGCCCCCTCTCAAGCCTTGCGAGATCTGCCACGTAGACGTGCTAGCATGACCATGCAATCTTAGGGTTGCTCCCTCCCGGACCTCACCCATTTCGACTATACGCAGTCAAGACCATGCCTTCGCATGACATGCTGCTCATAACCATCCGGCACGGCATGACTTCATTTCAGCTAGGCAAGCAGGTACCTTGTACCAGTAGATTTACCCAGCGGTTGCTGATCCCAGCATGAAGTCGGTTTCTGGTATGGGGTACGACTAACACCCCGATCCTCCCTGTCTCCAAATATGTAATCCTACGTTAGATTATATTTATGTTAGTGTCGCGCAATGTTCTTGTCCAAATACCGATCAAACCTAGAATAATGGCTTGAAATTCTCCTGAATCTTGCAGACGGAGCAGATCTGCTTAGCGCAATCTCTGCCACATTTTTCACAAATTCCCCTTACAATCTCTTGACTGTTTCCGTCCCGAACAAGGGATGAAATATCAGCTGCAGACTTGTACGAATTGTATTTTATTCCAGGATGTACTTTCTCCAGCCTGTTTAGAAATTCACGGATTTCCTCTCTGATGCTTTCATTCATGTATGGGCATTGCTCGCTCTGGAAGGGGATTTCTTTCTGCAGTGCATAGAACACGATTTCTCTCTCATATGTATCAGCCAGTGGTTTGATCTTCTTCATGCAACCCGTCTTGTAGCTCGAAGAAGCTTGATTCCATCCCATTCGATTTACGTCACCTGCAAAGAGATTGATCATGAATGTTTGTATCTCGTCGTCCAAGTTATGCGCTGTGGCAATTACATTTGCCCCTACCTGCTCTGCTGCTATGTCTATCGCTCTTCTACGGAAGGTTCCACAGATAGTACAGGATGTTAATTTTGCTGACGGTCTTATCTTCATAGCTTCGTCCATTTGAGTTCCGAAGAGTTCCTTATATGACAGAATAGTAAGTGGTACGTCCAGTTTGGAACAAAATTCTGAGACTATCTTCAATGATTCATCTCGATATCCTGAGATACCTTCATCAATTGTAATTGCGCTAATTGTAATTCCTCTGGCATTGCCAATAAC
>JAATVS010000424.1 GCA_014523695.1 Nitrososphaerales archaeon TH5895 | reverse complement strand
TATTGCTTCAGTTGTTCTACCTCTTATCATTTTATTGTGTTGGACCTTTCTGTAGAGATAGGCAGTTTTCTCAATTACTGAATATGGTAGGCCTAGTTTTTCTTTACATCTTCTAAGAAAAGAAATCACTTGATTTAGGTTTCTCGTTTCCGAGTCAAACTGCATGATGTAGTCCCACTTCCTCAAATTCGACAATTTTTCATGCAATCTAGGATCTAGACGTTTACCTGATGCATCTCGATTTTCCTTGCCTATTCTCGTAGATAGATTCGTGAAGGGTAGATTTAACGGATTAGAAACATCTCCTCGATCCCAAATAACGTTCTGTTCGTCCTGGTGATTTACCTTCCAACCCGGAGACATTTGAAGCATCCAGTTCGTAATAACTGCTCCACATTTGACACAAATAATCTCGCCCGACTCGGGATCGGCGACGGCCGAACGCTGATTTTCCCCGTCACAATGCTTTATTACCTCATTTGACGGTAACACAAGCCCTCTACACATACTCATGTACGCAAACCGAAGATTTAACACCTTTGAAACGGCTACAACATGGCTGCCTACTACAATATTCTTCGGGGTGAGGATTATTGGATGTTGGTAGTGATGCAAAAAAAGTGATCGATTTATTCTCATGATACTCAAATCGATGCATGGCCGTGTGTAGTTTAGTCGAAAAGAGTGCATGAATGTTTGACATGGATGTTTAAACAAGCAATATCCATACTTCGTCAATCTGAAATAACAAAGTAGTAAAGTCGGTTGTTAGACCGAGGGGTTGATAATGGAGACATCAATTAACGGGCAATTATTTTTCTGCGAGCAACAGTGGACGAGATTTTAGGAGGGCTTTCTACCATCCACATTACCAGAACATATCATACATCATAATACATATAGAATTGTTGCAATCTTGATTCCCCTTTTCCTTCATACTCTTTTAACCTAGAAATCTCATCCTCCTTAAGGACGATGTATGTTTCAAGGCATTCGTCATTGAAACATGTATTAGTCAAATAGAGGTGATCACTTTTCAGTGCGGCAATGGATTCTTCCAGACTTCCTGGAACTGATTTGATCCCTAGGTCGCTTCTTCGTGAATCAGACATCTTGTATATGTTCTCATCAATAGGATCTCCAGGATCAATTTTTTTCCTCATGCCATCTAAACCAGCGGCCACGATAGCGGAGAATGCCAAATACGGATTACATGAGGGATCTGGCGCTCTAAACTCTATACGTTTTGAATCTCTGCTAAGTTTGTCGTTAATTGGAATTCTCACTATCGCTGATCTATTACCTCTCGACCACGCAACGTAAACTGGCGCTTCAAATCCTGGAACCATTCGATAGTACGAATTGACAGTAGGAGACGTTATGGCGACTAGCGATCTGGAGTGATCCAGTACGCCCCCAATAAAATATCTACCTGGTTGGCTGATGTTAGCATATGCGTCCTCTTCATCAAAGAAAATATTGTGACTAGATAAGGGCTTGCTAGGAGAAGCATTTCTGGAAGATGCTGAGCTCGAAGATGAGGATTTGTCCCATAGACTTACACTCACATGCATTCCTGAACCATTATCCGCTTTAACACCCGAAGGGTCAGTCTCATCGAATAAGGGCTTCGGCATGAAGTTCGCGATTTTATTATGTCTCTTGGCAACATTCCTTACAACGTCTTTGTAAATTTGAACATTATCAGCTGCATCAGTAAGCTTGCTATGCATAAAATTAATCTCTATTTGTCCTGTACTTGCTACCTCGTGATTCAAATTTGTAACTTTGATTCCGTAGTATTTCTTCAATAGGCTGGCGACTTCGAACCTAAATTCCACAAGGGAATCTTGGAATGGAGGCGCGTCATAGCCCCCCTTTCTGTTTATTGGATACTTTCCTACTCCGTACTGCTCTTCCGATACAATAATGTTTGACGCTGAAGCTTGTAAGTTTGCAACTGATGAGAGCGTATCGCCATATTTAACGTCCGAATGATTGTTTGGGTCGATAATGTTCTCTTCAGTGTCACGGAATGAAATGGTGTCAAACACGAAGCATTCGACTTCAGGCCCAATCTGACACGTCAAATTTGACTCTGCTAAATATTCCTCCATTTTTTCGGAGACAAATCTTGGATCCCGCGAAAGCCTTCCGAATCCAAAACCTTTGTGAACGTTTGCAATCACCGAACCAAGGGTGAAGTTAGTAAAAAAAGGATTTAGTCTCAACGTATGCCTGTCAGGGACTAGGAGAAGATCTGATTCATTTATTTCTGAGAACCCTTTTACCGAAGAGCCATCCAGCCCTATACCCTTCTTAAGGAAGCCATAGAGCTCATCATAGTCGCTCATCACATATTTAGCCAAAAATTTTCCAAGCAAATCGGTATATCTAAACTGCAAAAACTCTATACGTTGTAGCTCTTCTGAAAAACCTATGCCTCGATTAGCATCTACATCGGTAACATACGCATCAAATTCCCTTCCTTTAGGATGGTAAGACAATTTATTATTTATTTGATTACCGGCCGTAAAATATATAATCTTTAGCTTCAGAATTATTTACATTTCCGAGACGTTGAACAACATATCATACCATTTGTAAAAAATACTTATAGAATTCTACCGTAATAATGCAATATGTAACGTTTGCCGCTGAGGCCGGTTGGATTATAAAATTTTTCGGCAGATGCCTTGAGATAAGGTTGCAGACAGTCGTTAACCCTTCTAGAATCTCTCCGTTCCTATGTTGGAATTCAGGGATTGAGCTAGGGTTAGACTTGTAGCAACGTTTGTGTGACTGAGCACAAGAACCTCTGCTATTTGCGAGATATGCCATAATTCCATTCATTCTTCTCCATGTCATTTAGAAATGATAGTAAGATGGTTTCGAGTGTCCTTAAGATATCAAGTCCTTTTCCAACAGTTGCTTTCATTGGGGCTCCGGTCGTACCAGTATCTGACAGTTCGTTGAGTTTCCAATAAATCCTCACATAGGCCGGCAATTTCGGAATTAGATCTTTAGGAGCGTTAATCATTTGCACCAGGTCAGGCCGTACAGCGAGCATTGCAGACGTCTCTGCTTCGCCACCATGGCCTAAACCATCCCAAAAGTCGAACAGATTGTGCCTTGATTGGCCGACCAGAGTCCACCAGGCTTCCAGACAGGCGATTACTACTTTCGGGTGCTTGCTCTTTACATACCTGGACGCGATCTCTATTGGTGCAATATTTCCATCATGACCATTTATGATTAGAATCCTACTAATACCATTTCTTATCAAACTGTGACATATGTCTTGGATTAGCCTTACTACAGTTCCAGATTGAAGACTGATAGTCATTTGGTAATCACCGTGATGTGAGCTCATACCATATGGAAGGTAAGGAAGAACTATCACATTATTTAATTTGACTGCGACTCTTTTGAGCAGCTCAGTCGGAAAAATAAAATCTGCTCCAAACGGCATGTGATCACCATGATTTTCACATGCCCCAATGACTACTAGGGCAGTCGTATTGCTGTTGACGTAACTCTTTACTTGGAGGGCGTTCATATTCGCGAGTTCATCATTCTTGTCGATTTTCGTATCCACTTTCATGTGACTTCTTATGGGAACGGTACCATAAGTGTATTGGACGACGAAATCAATACTAATAGTCCCAGATATTGCAATATAGAAGAATAAACATATGTTTTTTTTACCCCGATGCAATAATGCATTGCAAGACGCACAAGTAGAATCTCGTCGCTCAGCGCATATTCTAGTAATCTCCAATTTGCGATCACTACAATATTGTACTGAAAATATTTTGTCACCGTTTCACATCAGACCCTTAATCACCATCAAATACTATTTCAATTAAATTCAATTCTGGGGACAGTCAGGTCAGTAACCTGCAATCCTATTGAAAGTCGGTAAGATCTGGGCCTTATCATCGCTGCATAACAAAAATATAAAAGAATCAAGACGAGCAAAATCACTGCATTGGTTTTAACGTTAGACTTTCATTGGTAAATTATCAGTACTTCTTAAATAATTTGTACCGTCACAAACTTATACAGTGACTTGCTTCATGGCTTGACAACGAGACAGGACACTCATAAAGTCCAACATTGCCTGCGAGTTAGTGGTAATTCGATAGAGCATCATGACCGTTCTAATTCAGATGAAATTCGCAGTATGCAGAAAATGCTAAGGAAAGGCGAAAAGGTGATGGCTGTTACACTCCAGCCGCGAATGCTACCTGGTAGTTGCTATGTGACACCTAATATCATCTACGCTACCAACAGGAGAATCATTATAATGGATCCACATGTACCGGATTTCAAAGGGGGCAAAGTTAGCATTCCATATAATATTATGACCAGCATAAAATTGGAGGAAGGACCATACTCTACTTTGGGGATTAAATTTGAATCGCCTACTTTGATTAACACGATGGGATTAGGGAAGATTCATGGAATCGCGGGTGGAAAAAATCGTGATGAAAGGACTATCGATGGTATCCCTAGAACAGAAGCCGAAGAATTGATGAACGCAATACTGATTGCAATGCATAGCAGCGGCATTAAATTCAGGTCCAACAAGTTAAGTGCCCTCGAGGTTGGGCGCACGAATCAGAATGCTCATGGTGGTAAGTCGAGTAATTTGAATATTTATGAGTCACGAATTCTAAGTACTTAAAAGTCAAGCCATCTGACCCG
>JAATVS010000423.1 GCA_014523695.1 Nitrososphaerales archaeon TH5895 | reverse complement strand
CAATCAAGAGATCTGCTCTTGAAGAGTCAAGAATATTGGTAAGTTTGGGGACTCCACATCTAGAACAAGAGATAGAGCGGCGTGTTCTTCACACGGCTCAGAAACAAGAAGAAGATTTCGTCAAAAGAACTGGAATCGTACCATCCCTCACTCACAGCGAAATGAAATTTTACCTATCTAATGTATTAAGTCAGATAACGCTACTTCGGAGCTATGAAGACATAGTTCGTAAGGAGAGAGAAATCCTAGAGTCATCGAAAGAGCTCGTAGCTTGTCTAAACATTAGTGGGATTCGCCTGGCATACAACAGCAATTTTGAAGTTTACCAGAAGATAATGCAGGAAAGATTCGCAGCTGGAGAACATAAAGGCATAAGATTTGTGACCAAGGTCGACAAACACAGTGTAAGCATGATCAAACGGTTCCTGGAAGCGGGGGTAATGGTAAGGCACGTTGATAACCTGCCTCCCATCGACTTTGCTGTATCTGATAAGGAGATCGTGGCTAAAGTGCACAAAGTTGAGCATGAAATGACGGACGAAAAGTTTGATTCTAGCAATCGTGAGATCAGCATGGACGTAAAGAACGTTCTTGTCAGCACTGAACAAGCTTATATTGACTATTTTCTTTACACATTCAGTGAGCTTTGGAGCAATGGAACGGATGCAGACGAACGGATTGCATATCTAGAACAAGGATTAGAACCGGAATTTATCGACGTGCTAAACGACGGTAAAAAGACGATCCGCATACTTTTGGAACTTGTAGGATCTATTAGACAGGAAGCCCAAATTTTGGTACCTGATGAAAGAACATTACTTAATTTGGAGAAGATAGGCGCAATCGATCACCTCATAAAAGGCGCCTCGGCTAATCACGCTAAAATAAGGCTTATCTGTCCCAATGCTGAAGGTGAGTCCGATATCATAAAAGGGATAAAAGAGAAAGCACCTGGAATAGAAATTGTAGATGGAAATAATTCAACATCGCTGATGGTAATTGTGGACAATTCAAGGTTTTTACGTGCGGAATTAACGAATACAACCTCTGAGAATTTTGCTGATTCTATTGGATTCACGGTATATTCAAATACAAGGCAGAGTGTAGACTCCTTTAAAACCTTCTTTGACTTACTCTGGAAGGAACACATTCTTAATGAGGAACTTAAAAATGCTGATAAAGTTCAGAAAGAGTTCATAAACATCGCTGCACATGAGTTGCGTACCCCCATCCAACCTATTCTAGGTTTGAGTCATGTAATGTACTCCGAGGTGAAAGATCCAAAACAAAGGCAATTATTGGAAGTAGTTGTGAGAAACGCTAACAGATTGAAGAGACTGACAGACAATATTTTGGATGTGACCAGAATTGAAAGCAACAAACTTCGCTTAAACAAGGAAGAATTTAATCTAAGCCATGTAGCACTCGCCGTGATTGATGAGTATAACAAGATAAATCAGAATAGGAGTGGCTCTGAAACAATTATCGCTTTTGTCAATAATTTAGGAAATTCTGAACCGGAGCATTTGACTGTCAAAGGTGATTTGAATAGAATCACCGAGGTAATATCTAACCTAATTGATAATTCGCTAAAATATACTAAGGGAGGAACGATAAATGTGAAGGCTAAAAGACTGAATGGCGAGATGATTGTGAGTATATCAGACACAGGGACGGGTATAGACCCATTGATCTTTCCCAAATTATTTAGAAAGTTTACCTCGACATCTGCTCTTGATTATGGGGACGGTGGTACTGGACTAGGGTTATACATTTCAAAAAGCATCATAGAAGCGCATAACGGAAGAATTTGGGCGGAAAATAATAGTGACGGGAAAGGTGCAACGTTTTCCTTTAGTTTGCCGTTAGACAACTAATTTATTATTTGTTAGTACTATATCATAGGAATCAATTCTGTGAATCTAGAATTAATTCTCTAGCATTTGAAGTAAATATGTATCATCCGTGAATCTCTTTTTCCAAGGCTTCCTTTAGCATATGAACATGTTTTTGTCTGTCTTTTTTGATTGTTTGCCACATCTCCACCAACTCTGACTTGCCGGCATTATTTGCATCCTTGATATAGCTGTCGATGGTATCATACAGAAAATCAGCATCCTTTCCCAAGACTTTCAGAATATCGTACGCAGTATTGCTCAATTCCGCGGTCGAGACATCACTCATCCATTTTTTATCGATAACATGATATTTAAGAACTCCCATGTTAGTCAACGCCATCTGGCTCAAAAAATGGTTATGGGTCATCATGTAGATCGTTAAGTAAACGAGTGAATTCCTACTTTACTCTTACTTTACCTTTATGAAAAATGCATTACCGCTTGACTTTGCTAAATTAATTTAATGATGCGGAAACAAAATACATTCGTATGGATTTGGAAACAATTTTCGCGAGATCTATCGTCAGGTAGAATGTACGAATGCATTATCTTTCCATTTATTATGCTATGTAACATGGGAAACACCTTTAACCTTTATTTGGTGTTCATTCGGTGGAATAAATATATCCATTTTTATAGTCTTACCATCACGACTCATTTTCACGTCCTGGCCTGGCGAACCATCCATGATCACCGTTAGTGTTTGGTCATCATAAATTTGCGGCAATTTGAGAGTTATAACGCCCCCTTCTGGATTATAATGATCAACTCCAAAAACTATACTTTTTGATTGATCGTCATATTTGAGATCGATTATCTTTGCCAGTGCTTGGAGATCGAATGGGATAAAACCACCATCTGAAGTTGGCAACGTACTGATTGGAGCATCGAGATCCACCCCCGCACAGCTGTAGTACACAGCATCGGACTTTACTGATTCATCTGGTAGAAGTTTGAATTGGACTTCTTGCCCTGGGCCTACCAGAGGTATCTCTTTGGTGATTGCAGAGTCTATCTGGGCCTGGTTTGAGTCGTGTATCGAGGCGAACACTGTAGTATTGTAAACTGGGAAGGGTGCCGAGTTCCTCACCGTTCCCATCAATGCCCTTTCCCTACCTACAGCCATATTACTATAATTTAATTCCAATACATCGTAGTTTACATTCTCTTTTTGCGTCACAGAATAGATGAAAGGTTGACCTACTGATTCTGTCGTTTCAGGCGGTATCACTACTTTGAATGGGGCCCCAGTCCCAGGATAAATCACTCTTGCAAAAGTCGGACTGGTAACTGTGGAATAAGATGGGTTGCTAGTATTATTAGATCCGGCAATCGAGGTACTATTTTCTTCATCAGATACTTCGGTTAAGTTAACTCCAACAGTCACGTCAACAGGAAATACTCCGTTGTTGTCAACAACACCTATGATATTTAATTTCCCAGTGCTATCATAAAATGAGGAGGGATCCTTCAAGATAATGTCATCACCGAACCCATACACCGTATTAAGTTCATGAATGGAGAAGAAAATAGTACTCGCTCCTGTGAGGAACAGTAGTCCTAAAAGCAAAAACATCGTACTGTGTTTATCCATTAAACTATACTTACAAATTCTAACTCAATATGCATATAAAAAGTATTACAAGCAGGAAATACTGCATATAAATAATTCATCAGCTTAAAGTAGTCGTTGACAATCGAGCAATCTGAAGCTATTCTAACCCAAAATAACGCTCAGGAGACTAGCTTCGGAGAGCAGTCAGAGTCAAGGATCTACGACGTGATTCAAGGACTCAAATCAAAGCATACCAAAATAGCTTATCGTATAGCGTTCAATCACTTTCTGGATGAAACGATAAAGAGTAAAGATCTGCGTACATTACTCGATACAAAGAAGAATGTTGTAGAGTCCAAGATTATAGATCATATCACATATCTCAAAGATGTCGAAGGGCTAACTTATCGCAGCATACTAGTACATCTATCTGCAATCTTTCACTTTTTCGAGATAAATGATTACGATGATCTTAAACGTAGAAAGATCAAACGATTCTTGCCAGAAGATGAGTCTGAACACTATGGCAGAGATAGACCCTATTTCATAAAGGAGATCGAACAGATACTTAGTAAGTGTGACGTGCGTGACAAGGTTGCCATACTGATCATGCTTTCCACTGGCATGAGGATCGGTGGACTAAGAGAATTGCAGATAGACAATATCAAGAAAATAGACGAGTACCAGCTTTATTTAATCGGGGTCTATAACCGGTCTGGGAAGGCTAGATACTACACCTTTTGCACTCCAGAGTGCGCTGTCGCCATCGATGAATACCTTGAATATCGAAAAAGGATAGGGGAGCAATTGAAGGATAAGTCCCCTCTCATTCGGGACAAATTCGGCATTGAAAACTACTTCAAGGCTCCAAGGTTTCTGTCTATCAGGGCTATATCTCTTCTCTTTGAAGAAGCGCTAAAGAAAGCCGGTGTCAATCAGCTCAAGCCAGGACAGAAGAAAAGGGAAGTAATGCGTTCTCATGGCTTTCGAAAGTTCTTCATAACCCAGTGTGACAGGTCCGGAATGTCCTTTACAGTGCGTGAGTATCTTTCTGGTCACCAACTCCCTAACCAGGATGCTAGTTACATTAGAACGTCCGAAGAGGATAGGCTTGCCGAATATGTGAAAGCCATTCCGTTGCTTACGATAGACCCAACCCCGAAATTAAGGCAGGAGAATGCAGAACTAAGGAAGGATTATCTTGCAGAACTAGGTGACCTTCGTCACGACTTTAACGAGATGAAACAGTTACTTGTCCACCTGAGTAAGGAAAGTCAGAAGCAGTTAGTCGATGAGTTCCATCAAAAGGTTGGAGATAAGGCTGATATCGAGTGGTCATGTGATTGATTAGAGATTGAAATGGTAGTAGTAAGACTTTAAGTTTAATAGACTAAGATGAGTTGATTCTGCTGTTACTGTCTTGCGCCAATAACAGCAAAGGGAACCAACTGAAACCTTGTCACTTACTTTCTACTTTTGCTTTTGATGCTATCCCATTTTGACATTGTTTGTTTTCGAAGCAAGTAAATCATAAAACACAGTTGGTAGCTTTAAAGGTATTTGTCATCTAAGCGCAGAAGTTCAGAAGCATAATTGTCGTCATCGTCGTTGCTTGCCTGCATGGTTATGAAGAAGCAAGCAAAGCAAGCAGACGACTGACGACAATTGCATTTGGGACATGCAGACGAATGGCGGTATGGTTACAGTATACATAGCATCAAGGCAACATTAAAGTTTTTAGCTTGTAGTACTATTAGCTAATAGTAGAAATGCACCACCATATAGTTGAACTTCAAAGAAAGTTAATTGAAGCAAAAGAGAGTAATGACGGAATCAAGTCTTACACGGCTTCTGCTAGGTGTCAGAAGGATATAGAAAACCTTGGTCGGATTGGACTAACCACAAAGGACATATCCAATTCGCTGGACTTGCCAATCTCTTTTGTTCAGAATCAGAAGGCTAGGATTGCTAAGGCCAATAAAGACAGAAGAAGGTTTCTGAGAACTGGGATTCTACCCTCACCAGAACTAGTGGGACGGCCAGGCGTCGTCACAATATTCCAAAGGTAGATGGTATAAGAAATGAAAGTCTCAGAACTAGACAAAGGCCTTAAGGTAGTAGACCTTTCTTCGGCAGACGGTAATGATAATGATGACGACGAACATTCCTATTACATCCATCCACAAAGAATTGTTGTATACAAGACATATCAGAAAGTAGGTCAGAGTTACGAAAGGACAATTCATGACCGTACTTGGGATTGGTGGATTAACTTAGTAAGTGCTGAACCTGTCGCAAATCAGGAAATTAAGAAGGTAATACCCCAGATTTACCGAACAAAAGACCAAGCTACAGGTTCTGAATATCTCTTCTACAACGTCGAATTGTCTGGCAATGACTGGAAGGGGAACAGAAAGGATTTCTCATATTTGGCGGGTGTAGTCGAGGGGATGCCTGTCTTCAATTATGAGATAGAACCTAGCACAAACAAAATAATTAGTGGAACAACCCAGGTCCTAGAAGTAAAAAGAGAGTACACAATCCCTCACAAAGGCTAAGGTTGAAAATGAACTTTCCAAATATTTCAGAAACCCGTTATCATGTATCGTTATCGCTCCAGATAGTCGAAAATATTCTGTTACCCTAGACCAGTTCAAGTCCTTGGGATATAACGAATTAATTGACATGGTCACTGGTTATGCTGACTATATGAAGAATCGTAGAGGCCAGAAGGTTTACTCTTAAATTATTTAATCATCTAATAGCATACCAAAAAAATCAATTAGCAGAAAAGAATTTGCAGAACTTTGGACCAACCGTCACAAGCACGGTATAGCAGAACTTCAGACTAAGGGCTTAACAGAAGAGGAAGAAGGCCAACGAATGAGAGACCTTCTCAGAAATTGCTGCTATGGGATATGAGCACATTCATACACTTAGAGTAGTGCCTTCTGACGGAAGACCTCCTTATATCGTCCATGTAGATAGCGCGAATAGGAGCTAGCTGCCGCCTCTACTACTACGGCCTATCTGTCTAACTATCTTTCTAAGGTGACAAATACATTCACAACCAGTAATTGCAAGTTTATCAGGAGGGCATTCCTTGTGTCTCTTACAATAACATGCTAATGAAAACTGCATCATCCAATCTACTAATAAGGTGCTAAAAAGTAGTGTAGTCACTTAAGTTGGCGGTCCCCATAACTTTTAGCTCGGGGGGCGCTGGAATACCGGACGGTAGCATCTATTCTATGTTTAGATACACGCCTCAAAATGGCAAAGTAGTGCTAGATCGTTATGAATAAACATACAAAATAGGGGGACTATCTATAATATCTATTAGGTGTAGCATAGGTTGGGTTAGTCATTCTGTTGGCGGTATTGCATTGCCTTTTCTTCTCTCTAGTTCTGCTTTAAGATACTCATCGAACTTTACAAGTGATGGTATTAAATAGTGTAAATCATGCAATGTATTATCTATCTTGATGTCTTTCCAGTTTGAGATTATTTTCTGAAAGCGTTCTTCTTCGTCGCTTGGAAAGCCTATTAGTACGCCATATAATTCACTTATAACTTTATTCGCGTCAGTATTCATTTCTTATTTCAGTCCGATTTCAAACATTTGTATCCTCAGTGAGCTGCGAATACATTGTAGACTAGGCCTAAGCCTCCAAATGCTATAATTATAATTATGATTGAGGCAATTAACGCAACCGACTGCTGAGGAGTTAACACCTTATTACTTTTATTCTTACTTTGCCATTTATTACTGCCAACGTCTGCCTTTCTAAGTGTCGAATCGAAAGTAAGCGCGTTGGTATATGACCGCTTTAACTCTGCTGGTAGTATTTCTATAAGTCTCCGCTCCTTGACTATTCCATCAAATGTAGTTTCTATGTCTTTGCGGATTGCTTCGTTTGACAGGCCGTCCTTCTTACCCTGCTCGTATAACTTTACGGCTACATCAGCCGCGCTAACAAATGCTTGTTTTAGTTCCTCAAGAAGTTTTGAATATTCTTCGGAGCGCTTGGGTTCCATCCCTATTGCTGAAGTCATTTTTTAGACTGCATCTTCTAAAGTAACTTTGACCTGACGACTCTTACCCCATCTTTTCAAGATTTCTTTATGATGATCTAGTGGGACATAGATTATCATCTTCTTTTCCCCCATAGTAGTTATCTTTGCTATAAACTTGAATGGCTCAGCCAACACTACATTTGCCTTCATACTAATGTATAACCTTAGCTTCCCATGTATATAAGAGTATCCAAAAATATCCCTAGAAATACTTATAAAGGTATACTCCGAAATACTATCACGGCAGGGAATGCCTTGGGAGCAAGAAACAGAACGAGATCGATACTTCGAGTTTGAATTGGAGTCTAAGAAATGACTTCACACTATGAACATGAGTCGTATGGTATCCACTTTTTCACACAGTAACCAACATGTTCCCCAACGAGTCTATCACCGTCGCAAAAAAACGGTAACAACACCAGAATCAATGGAAAACGGTATTTTAGAAGGATTCGAAGGAAAACATACAGTTTTCTTAATACGAAGAAAAGGAATTAAAGATAGTACGAGCACCTTATATTACGTCTTTCTTACCACACGTAGAACTTGAAGCAATAGCGCCACCACCAATGTTAAAAGAATCAAGATAAAGCTAGGGAATGGAAATGACTCTGTTTTAGGGGCCCCAAAATGTTTTTATAGATTGATTAATTGTGCATATCTATGGACACTGAGGGCGCAATCATGATTTTTGCTATAGTAGCGGCACTGGGGTTGATAGGTGTAGTACTCGTCGAGGCCGTGTTTATTCTTCCACAGGAAGCAGATGCAAGAGGATGTTCTGCAGGCAGTAGTGGTTTCAATGCAAGTCAAGGACGCTGTTTCCATGGCTAGGATCAAACATTTCTACCAATGACAAACAAAAATTTCTTCTAATGCAATAAAAATACTAATTATTTGCGAGCACGTCATCAAAAAACTAATATCGTTCTCTTATGTTTTATTTGTTAAAATACTAAATGGGTCAAAGATCATTGTCATTGTTTCTTGTAGTAACTATATCAATAATTTCTATACTAGGAATTCCAGTCTCAAACACTGAAAGTAGATCAGTTTTTGGCCAGGCTCCTTATCTTGAGACAAACACTGTAAAGGTACTTCCAGAAACTAACAATACAGCCAAGGCATTTTGTGGTGATGGTGATGGTATTATCTCTGGTGGCTATTCTTTGGGATTTGCTTCATTGGATGCCCCGTTTAATACAAGTATAATTTCTAACCATCCAATCCAAGAAGCAAACAAAACTGGTTATTTTGAGGGATGGGAAACAGCCCTTGTTAATAGAGGATTTGAAGTGGCTACTATAAGTGCTACAACACTATGCTTAAACCTAACGTTAACTCCATAATCACTATCTTGTAATCCAAGAATAATTAAATTCTTTATGAAAATCTCACAATGATAAATAGGTTCTATAATAAATGCATAAAATTAACTGCGTTCGTGTTGCTAATACTTATCTTGTTGACAAATCCGTTGTTTCCTTTCATTAATTCATCGTATGCACAAAGCGATCTCAATTTATCCGCAACAGTCATCTTAGATCAGAAAAGTGTACCGGTGGATACACATGGAAATAGAACTAGAGCCATTAGTAGTATTGGAGCATGGGTTCCTTTACAATTCCCTTTACATGATTTACAAGATATCGAACAAATGAATGCTATAGATCTGCTTCTGCATCAAGGCTTTGACGAATATTACTTTGTTATGAGAGATTTTACGAATAAGACTGAATCAATGAAAACCGAAGGGTTATTGAATGTAGCAGACAAAACAGAATTAAAGATATTTATTATTCTGCTTCCACCTAGCGAAGGCGGCCTTCACGCAAACTATGACTGGAATGGGTGGATCAATTATTTTAATATTCTTAAGAGCAGACATGAATCGTTTGCAGGATTTGTTATCGATGACTTTAACGCTATTCATGGTGAAAGGCGTCTTTATGTATTGAATAATATGTATGTCATGAGCTTATCTGGATTAGAAGACGCCCTAACTCACAAACGAGAAGATGTGCAATTCTATCCAGTTATGTATCTGGAAACTTCAGGTTTTGAGACACTAAAGAATAAGTATAATAAATATGCGAATGGCGTAATATTAGTCAGTACATTATATCAGAATATATCAAAGCTAGCAGATAACATTAAAACAGTTTTAGAGATATTTAATAATGACGAAGTCCCAAAATCATTTAAGTATATTGTTTATCCAGTTAAATCAGGTGATAGTAAACCATCTGATCATTTAATAAGACAGACCTTATCAATTGTTTCTAAGCTTGTTGACGGTATAATAGTCTATGTAAGAACAGATCATCCAGCTGTTCAGAATTTCTTAAGAAATAGCAATATTAATAATAATGATGATGTGTATGAAGAATCTAATTATATTAGATAACCCACATAATGAATAGAGCAAGTTTACAAATACGATAAATATAATGTGAAGATAAAGATGACGATCCTTATTGTCAAAGGGACTGATAGAGAATGATATTCGAAAGCAGTAAAAAGTAAGTTCACTTACATTGGTCCCTTTTCAGGATTTATGCAGATTCACTTAATCTCTCGTGTACTTCTACTGCCCTGGTCGCTCTTTCCTTCAATTCTGTATTATCGAATTTACGCATTTCTTCAAAGAATATAGGAATGCCTTCCACCATATTTCTAAAAGCTTCTATCCAGTCAGGTTTCTTGTTATCTATATGCTCTTTCGTAATTCCACGTCTAATGGGTTTACCTGTTCTTTGATAAGGAGTCCAATGCTTAGACATGGCCTCAAA
This sequence comes from Nitrososphaerales archaeon TH5895, assembly GCA_014523695.1. Lineage (GTDB taxonomy): Archaea > Thermoproteota > Nitrososphaeria > Nitrososphaerales > Nitrososphaeraceae > TH5896. Next base: position 1,967 of record JAATVS010000423.1, on the reverse strand, counting down.
GCAAACCTATCCATGTTTTGCATGTAGAAAAGTAGGATATGAGATTCCTGTCTATTTGGATGGGAAGGACGCAGAAGGTCATACAAAATATCTGAATGAAGATGGAACTAAGCATCTTCATAAGACTAACCCATTTGAGAAGCCGTCAGAAGAATCAGTACAAAGAGGAATTACAGCATTCACCATGATGGCAGATTTGATCAAGTTAGTTGAACAAAATCAAAAGCTACTGGAAAGTGTAAATGAAAAGATGGACCGATTGCTCCAGGAAAAGAAATGACAGATGCCATGTCGTAGTGTATGCTCAAGAATAGGCTCTGTCGTTAGAAATTATGATTTAGGAGTCAAATACTGTAGAAGGTGTGAAATCTATCTATTACATGAAGGGTATTTCTGTCCATGCTGTAATTGTCCATTAAGACTATCGCCAAGAAGAAATGGATAAGCCCATGTCTAGAATAAAGCGGGTCGATGGTCTACGTGAAAATCTGACTTCAATTGTTTATATCCTTCCAAAGAAAGCAACGTTGTCCAACTACGTGCACTTCCGATGTCGGGTACCATCTTATTGATCGCAAAGGTGAGGTCATCAAATTTGGCATGGAATTTGATGCCTGCTGGCTCTTGTATCCAATTAAACACTGAATGCTGCATAATGTCGAGAACAACCAATCTTGGATCAGGTAACGGCATAGTCGCACAAACTGCTTCGATGAATCTTGCGAGCACCGGAGGTGCTAACTCGACTGGGTGTACTTTCCCCTTCTTATCCCCCTCCTCAATCTTATACGCTTCCTTGATTAGATGTTCCGAGAAAAACAATCCTTTGAGATCATCTTCAAACATTTTGCTTGCAAAAGGGCCTTTTGCAATGGCCTCAAGAAGTACAGTGAGATTAGCCATTGAGGGGAAGATGAGTTCGTCTAGAAGTTCTACTTTTCTACTTTCAAGGCTCCGTTGGGTGGGGTACAGCTTCTTCTTCTGTCTCTCATATTTCTCGTTCCTCTTCCGTTTCTTCATTTCATCATCGTCCTTATCCTCGCCTTTTCTTCCCCCCGCATTCATTCTCTCTATCTCTTCCCTCTTAGTCTGCCAAGTTAACAAATCTTTAGCGAAACTCCTGACTTTAACGTGGGCTTCATAACATTCCCGTCTCCGCGAAAGGGCATTTTTGGGCTTTTCATCGTGAACCAAATTCTAATGAGATATTAATACGCAACTCAGACACTATTGACGTCAGTACTGGAAAGACAAGGGAGACAATGCAAGTTGCCTATGACCTGATTTATGATAAAGTCAGGAAGTTAACAGATGGCAGAGCCCCCATAAACTCTAATGAGCAGGCGTTTTATTCGGCTGAATATGGAAAGATAACTCATAGAAGCATTCTGAATATCTGTAAGAATCCGTTTAGAGGGGATAATGGTAAGATACACACTAAGGAGGTTCAGGCTAAGAGCATGACCTTTGATAAAGCTATCATAGTGAGTGTAGGGGAGGGATAAAAGGCGATAGATAAGAATGAAATCTTAGATGAGCCTTTACCCTCTAGTTCGGGTACTGAGGTACTGAATTCTACGCTGTACAGAGAACAAGGTCAAAATGATGGTTCAGAGCAGCAAGAGCAGACAGAAACACCTACCCAAAAAGATGAGGATATTCATACAGATGATACCCAAAGTATGGAAGAATCTCAGGATATAGATGACAAGGATGAGAATAATACAGATGCCCAGGATAGCCCAATCGACGGTGTATATAATGAAGATAAAAACATCCCATTACCCCGTAATGCACAAAATTCAGTACCTCTGTACCCAGACTCCGACTCCAACCCCGAAGTAGCAAAGTTGCGTGAACATCTTAAGAATCTCAAGGAGCAGGGGAATGGTCATTAGACAAATGACTAACGACAGAGGCCTAACTAACTTTGGTTAAGAAGGGGTCAGTGTTAATGAATTTAAAAT
>JAATVS010000422.1 GCA_014523695.1 Nitrososphaerales archaeon TH5895 | reverse complement strand
CTGTCAAAATCCATATCCTTAAGGCGCTTAAAGTATAGATCGAAGAGTTCATTCTGACGCTCTCGCAGAACCTTTTCAACGCCTTCCTTGCCCATATTTCTCTCGATGAAATCGAGCGCTTGTGTTGCGATTGCGCTATAAGATTTTGGAAAGACTGTTTTACTTTGACTAGTCAGCTGGTATATCATTCTTGGTCTACCCACATGTCCTCTATTTTCGACCGCTTCTACCAGGCCCCTTTGTTGTAATGATGAAAGATGCTTGTGGACTGCCATCCTTGAAATCTTCATTACTTCAGCCAGATCTTCAAGCCCTGCCTGGCGCATGACTTTAAGATAGTACAACAGCTTTTTCTTTGGTGCGCTAAATCCATCTGCAAAGCTTTCTAAATTACGTGACGTAGGCATCGTATTTACATGATTAGTAACACTCATTCATAAACCATTTGGTTTATAAATATGTGTAATGGGAAATTTTAACTGAGGATAATTCGTCTTTTCCGTAAAGCCCCCCCGTAAGGTAATATGGATAATCCTTATCTAATGCTTAAATTGATCAGAGATTTAATTAGAACAGATTCTGAAGGTCGATAAAAGATGGAGTTCGCTGAAGGTGCATTATTTTTCCTGAGTCGTATCCAATATAGATAAATAAAATAAAATGAAATTGAAGAATTAGCTATATAGAAGTCCTTGTGATATTTCTGTTACCTGTGAAATTGCATTGCCCACATCCGAATTTGATATCCCCCAAAGAACGAGTATTTGTTCATCGCCAGTTCCTTCCTGTCCTCCTCTAAGATCTTTGAAATTATGTGTGTCCAGTATCGAGAATACTCTGCTCTCGAGATCTGTGGTCTGAGTTGTAAGATCCATTGTGGGGTTCATTAGTATTCCAACTGTATCGTACGATTCAGAAGTAAGAGGAGACGATACTTGATCTTCCACAATAAGATTTCCTCGCATTATATAACCTTGATCATACTCGACTGTATCTTCGTAGTTGAATTCGCCTACTTCGTTAAATGTCTGATTTCTTGCTTCAAATTCTATAAACTCTCCAGTCTAGAAAAAATTCTGGCCAGTTGTGTTGTCTTTTACTAGGAGATCGTGTTCATGTCCTGCATCACCATTGAATCAGGATTGAACCTCGCCGCTTTGAGTTGGCTGGGTTATCATGGTCGGTGCAGGAGATGTTGCAGGTGTCGCAGAAGCAAGTTTTGACGCCGTAGCGGTAACAACTCTAGCGAACCCAATCAAAAGTACTGTTATCACAACGTAATTTTTTATTTCATACTTCATGTATATATATTCATAATTAGGAAGGTCCAAGACATGATAACGTTGGACATAATGATTTTTGGATGTTTCTTAACTACAAACAAAATAAAAACTATAGCACAAACAATTTATTAATGTTCAATTGTTGTCAACAAGTCTTGACTTTTTCGTAAGTGATCGCTACATGTGTATGAACCTCAATATTCTATATAGATAGCAAGAACGGTATAATCGTATTAAAGTCGTGGTGGAGGACCTTTAGTTTAGGTTTAGATTTATTTTAACCCATAAGGAAGTATATTCTTCAGTTCCAGATAAATCGGTGAATCTACTAGATATTAGACAGCAAACAGCAAATAATTGATGTTAGATCTGACTAAAATATTTTAATAATCTTGTTTTTTTAATGGTATGGTGCTGCTATTCAAGAATATTTCTTATTAGCTGCACCTATTTACACTTTTACATGAGTTTAGAAATCCCGTGAAATGGTGACAATATTATTGCTATTCCTTAAGATTGAACACTTAAGCTACAGTTATTAGATACTTCTGATCACATTTAGATTTATTTGATATTAGTACTAGGAGAATATTGAGGTTCTAAGCATGTAATTTTGTTTCTGAGTGTTTCTGACCATATTATCTAATTATTTTACATGTTCAATGACAGTAGTATCTTAAAATTTGAATTGAAAATAATAGGGCTAGCTCTTATATAAGACAAGTTATAAAGGTACAATGAAATTTTAAGAAATGCCATCTCGTCACTCCAAACGTACCCAATCGAGTAGTATCAGTGACAATAAAGGCAAACTTCCTTCATCATTTGATGTTGTGTCTATTCTTTCAAATCTAGGGATTGAATACTCTATTTATAACTCAAAGGAAGATTTTGATTCAACAAGCATTTATGGTGTAAAGGATTTAAAAAGTGCCTCAAGTGGAGATTTATCATTTTGTTCGTTGGATGATGCAGAAAAGGCCATAATGGGTATTTCAAAATCAAATGCTAAGGTCATCATTTGCCACCAATCGCTAGAGGGCTTAGTATACCCCAGATCGGGAAAGCAACAATGTTTGATATTCGTAAAAAATCCTAGAATGGTTATGATGAAAATCATAAATGAAATCTATTATTCTCCTTCTGTAAATAAAAAGAAGAGAAATCGTCAGAATGAGAAAATTCTGATAGTTTCTCCAACTGCAACTGTATCTAAATCAGCAAGAATAGGTAAGAACTGCACAATCGGTAACTTTACCAAGATAGGAGATAAGTGCATAATAGGAGATAATACAGTTGTTGGTGATCGTGTAAATATAGAACAGAATACTAGGATTGGCAAGAATTGCATTATACAGCCTGGAACAGTTATTGGAGCTGATGGGTTTGCATATGAGAGACTGGAGGATACTCTTGAACTGCAAAAATTTCCACATATTGGGGGAGTAATTATAGGTGATAACGTAGAGATCTGTTCTAATTGTTCTATAGCAAGGGGTTCACTTTCTAATACAATAATTGGAGAGGGAACCAAGCTTGATGCTCTAG
>JAATVS010000421.1 GCA_014523695.1 Nitrososphaerales archaeon TH5895 | reverse complement strand
TGTCGAAATTCTTCATTTTGAAGGCGGCAAGATAAAGGAGGCGTGGACAATATATGATGGGCTTAAGCCAGCGTTAGAGATTGGCGCAGTTGAGATAGTACAGCCAACGGACTCTAAAGTATAAAAGATCCATTATTTCTTGTTCATCTGCAGATGACTACTTGATTCGTCTGACTATGTCATGTCTGTCATGCTGAGGTAGAATGAATGGATCATATAAGAACGACATCTCTTCAGTAGTACTATTCCTACTAATCGCTGAATATTTTTATACGGACTACGACAATATATCTTATAGCATTGAATGCATTCGATATTAGTAGAAAAAGCATAACCGCTTGGTGTGAGGATTGTAACTTAGTCTTTGATGACAGATGGACAGCAAATTCTCATAAAGAGAATGAACGACACACTATAAGAGTTTCAGAGTTTTGGATTACTGGTAAAAGATGAATTCCTAATTTGGATCCATTTTAAAAAATCTATTTTTCGGGGATTGCTAAAAATACTCTGAACCTACCTGCATACCATTTTTGGACATCCTTGTACTAAATAGCAATAACACACTGTCTACAGCACAAGTCGAAACCTTCTAAATTTAGTTACCTAAATGCTCGAGCAAATGTACCTTCAGCGAATTTTCACAAACTCAATATTGTACAGGATAGCAGTAATTCAAATAAATCTACTTAAATCTTTTATGCATGGGTCTCGTTATTAGTTTGTAAATGCAGCCGTCAGACATATTTTCCAGAATGTATCAAACAGACACAGTACATGACAAGGTCTATCCCAAATTGGAAGAAGAATCGAAGCAGGACTTTGACGATATCCTTCAAACTAATATCTTTAACGTTATGCTAAATAGGAGATCACAGAGAAAATTTGAAGACAAGCCGGTCGAAGACTGGAAAATGGACATGATTTTTGCCGCAGCCGACACTGCTCCAACAGCAGGGGGATTTCAAGGATTCGAGATATATCATGTAACAGATGCTCAAGTTAAGACAAAGTTGGTTGAGGCCGCAAATAAACAACCCTACGTCAACTCTCCCGCGGTACTAGTTTTTTGTATGAATCCTTCAAGAGTCAAATTAAACTTTTCCCCGACTCTTCTTCAGAAATTCTCACTTCAAGACGCTACATTAGCCGCAGCATACGCTCAGCTTGCCGCACATGCACTAGGATTGAGATCCATATGGATCGGAATGATTGATGAAGAGATGGTGAAGAAGGCCTTGTCTACTGAATATGTTCCATCTTCAATCCTTTGTTTAGGATACCCATTAAAGTTGCTCCATCCAAAACCGAAGAGGAATCTCAAGGAGCTCATACATGAAGTATGAACAGAATTTACAAACGCATCGAGAATGGTTCTGACATAGGGAGATTAATGACTGGGCTAAAATATGGAAGCCGGTGTATGAGCGCATTCTAACCGGACCATAGTAAATCTCATAGATGATTCTAGTTGACAGTATACTCGAAGGCAGATCTAATCATGTAGGGGAAGGACCTACTCTTTTTAGATTCTAATTCAATCGATGGAAAAGTCGTCGACGTCGTAATTTTTTTGAGTGAATGTGATTTGCATTATTTCTACGATCAGTTGTAAGTATTTGTATTATGGAATAAGAGGTGTAAGTGAATCCTGGCTGAAAGCAGAGAAATAATCAGAATCGAGAATAAACTCTTTAATTTGACGTGTAAACTTTGTATGGCTTTCCCGAATCAAGATTAACATATTTCCATTCAGCTTCTGAGGTGACAAGAGCATGATATTCGGATTGAAGACTCGGATGTAATAGCTTGAATACATTCTCTCCAATGGAAACCTTATTAGAATCAGTTAGAGAAGTTATCTTTGCAGCTACGTTCATCCCGTATCCAAGGATATCAATTGGGGAGCTCTGATCATATCCGTATTGAACCACTACGTTCTCTCCTTCGTCTATGCCAACCTTAACAGAAAGCTCCGGGAAATCTAGTTTAGTAAGAATAGGATTAATTCCTTCCCTTAACACACTAACCATCGATTTTCCGCATTCGACTGATTTATCACTTGTAAGG
>JAATVS010000420.1 GCA_014523695.1 Nitrososphaerales archaeon TH5895 | reverse complement strand
TCTCTGGTTCATGCATTGTTATGTGATATACTCTATCTGGAGGTAAAGCTAGCAATGGAATCATTATCATTAGAATCATAATCGTAATGAATAAAATGGTCAAATGTTTTATGATAAATTATATCTTTGAAAAAATCAATGGTTTAAATTTATTGATTACCTATTGGGACAACCCCTCATCAGTCATATGAGCATTTCTTCTGCAGTTTTGCACTTTCTGGAGTGGGATCATGCTTTGGGACAAAGAGCTCTGGTACTGGTTTTGAGAAAGCTTGATCGAGAAAAAGTAAATGAAAGTCCTTAAAAACTGCGAAACCCAATTGCTCATACGATACTATCTAGATTCTATTGGGAACTGAAGGAAAATTAATTCATCGATGAGCACAAATGTGAGAGAATGGTTGCCCGACTAATTGATGGGCAACGGGTAGTTCAAGTAATGACAAAGTATTAGCGCATATTTCTTCTTAAATAGGAAATGCTGTTCAGCAGCGGCCTTTTCCTATGCTCAGCATGTTCCATAGAGCCGAAAATCGAATTTTTTGCTCAAGATGGCAGACTGGATCGGAAGGCCATGCACGATAAGTTCCCTATTCTAACGTGCTCGTCTTCCAAGTTCCTTCAAGATCTCAAGAAGCTTCCTCAATTGTTCGTGTCTGAATTGTCCCAATTTGATTTGGTTGATGTCGACATCCAATTTCCCAAGCTCTTGATATACTTCCGCATCTTCAAGGATTTCGATGAACTGCCTTTCGTTAAATGGCTTTTGAACAAGCTCGACCAATTGTCTAAGCTGTCTCACTGCCTCCATCAATACTTCCCTCACGTATGCGGATGCAAATATTATTCGTTGATGGGGATTAACCGCTAAGATCTCCTTTGCAACTTCAAGTCCATTACGTCCGGGCATCTTGTAATCTAACACTACTGCGTCAAACGGTTGAATCTTTTGCATTGCATCCGTCTGCAATCTTATATTTTCAAATTCGTCGTGGTATATTTTCAGACATTCTAAACCGTCTTTCGCTGAAATATGAACATGCTGATGCTTTTGAAAAAGTACATCGTAGTAGAATCGAGTATCTGGATTGTCCTCAGCTATAAGCACTTTCACAAATTGTTTTAAGGAGGGAAATAATATATACTTATTTTCGTCCTCATTTGTATTTCATTAGGCAGTCCTTATAAAGAATAAAATGACATGTTGAAGGAAGTAAGTATGTACAACAAAGTAGTTCACATTGAGTGAGAGGTACCATTATCACATTGCTATAATTGGCGGGGGTATCCTTGGATGTTCTATAGCTTATTTGCTGTCCTACAATCTCAAGCCAGGTACACGGATTCTTCTTGTCGAACAAGAAACATCTCCAGGGTTTCACGCCAGCTCTAGAAATACCGGAAAAGTACATGCCCCATTCCTCTATGATCCATCAAAGAGAAAACTGTTTGCAAAAGCTGCATCTATGGGTTTCGAGATGCTCTCGGATTATTGTCAATCAAGGCACTTGCCGTTCATAAAGGATGGCATTCTGGAGGTCGCCACCAGTGAGAACGGAATAGCCCATCTGGAAAGGTATATTGAGTGGGGGTACTCAAATGGCTTAAGCCAAGATGAACTAAGATACCTGGATAAGCAAGAGGTTGCCAATCTGGAACCAAATGTTAGATGCACTGGTGCTATCCACTGCACAAAGGATGCCTCAGTTAATTACGGCGAAATTACAAGGAGCCTTTTAGTAGATGCTCGAACTCTTGGATGTGAAGTAATGTTTGGAACCAAAGTATTGTCAGTAATGTCAGCGGGACATACAGACTCCGACCAAGGCTTTAAAGGTCTTCATCATGATTCAATACAGCATCAGCATCCCAAATTTCGACTCAAGTTACTGCGAGTCCGGACATTCTCAGAATCTACTTCGCCTGCAGGACGGCGAGGATCTTTTCAGTATTCTAACAATGAAACAAATGTCACTCGTTCAGCCATTGACAATCAAAAGTTATCTCTTGTTGAAGCATCAGCTGATTACCTGGTTAATGTGGCAGGAGGTGCTGCTCTTCATCTTGCTCATGGCATGGGTTTGGCAAAAGGCTATTCAGACTTGCATTTTAGAGGCGAGTATTGGGTGGCTCCCCCCTGTTTCAGGGATCTAACAAGGATGAGCATTTACTCTGTTCCCAAATATCCAGAGTATCCATTTCTCGATCCTCATTGGGTCGTCAGGATTGATGGAAGTAGAGAGGTGGGACCGAATGCAGTCTTGGTATCTGGCCCTTTCACCTACCACTGGAACCAAAACATGAGATTAATACTACCAAAAATCCTACAGTCTATCAGGGACACAGGGAGAGTAGGCCTCTTTAATCTTTTCACCGATAAGAAATTTGTAACGCTG
>JAATVS010000419.1 GCA_014523695.1 Nitrososphaerales archaeon TH5895 | reverse complement strand
TCACTATTGCTTGATAGAAATAAGTCTGGAAGCTGTTAACGAGCCACAATTAAATTTGAACTTTCGATCGGAGGAGAAGTCTAGATTTCTTTAAGAATCTACACAACGAGTAGAAAAAGAAAGTTTAAAGGGTTTCATTCATCATGCAGTAGGCTTGTAAGATTTTAGAATATTTGGAAAGTGTCAAGAACCAAGAATGGAATAATAGATAAAATATCAATGTAGATACTATTGTATATTGGCAAAATTCCCAAGAATGATTAAATGTTTGTTATTGAACTGACCCAAATATAAGTCAACTTTTGCTTATAAGATTTTTGACCATAAGATTCTAGTACCGATCTTTTCAGATTAACATCAAAGCTTAACCGAGTAACATGTTAATGTATGTATTTAAGATCTTCACGAGTTGAGGTAGGCAGAGGTGCATTTTAACTGGCCATAGGATCGAGCTCGCCATCGACTTGATAAAGGCATACGTTACTCGGACGAGGAAGCGAGACAAGGGGCTAGACTTAGATTCCCATTCTATTCCTTTTACAAGATATGAGAAAAATATTGCTAGAGAAATAGCCTGCAATTTGCCTGAAATACTTGGGTCTATCCAAGTAGGTCACCGTATGTATATAGATGATGGCAAAATCAGTTCAGTTATAAGATCTTTAACTGATGAACACCTTGAGCTTGAAATTCTCTCACCTTCCAGTACTACTGCCAAGATTAAGCCTGAGAAGGGATTAAACTTTCCTGATTCAAATTTGAATTTGCCAGCATTGACATCTAACGACATTGGTAATTTAGGTTTTATTGTGAATAATGCTACAGCGGCGGGACTTTCATTTATGCACTATTCTGATGATATCAGGAAGTTACAAAGGGCATTATCTAACATTGCAAAACCAGATTTTGGAATTATTGCAAAAGTAGAAACGAGTGATGCTATTAACAACTTGGCAAAAATCTTGCTAGCTGGTCTTGACCTTCCCAACTTTGGGACACTAATTGCTAGAGGGGACCTTGCGGTAGAAGTGGGCTTTGAAAACTTACCTGCAATCCAAGAAGATATCTTGTGTATGTGTGAAGCGGCACAAATTCCAGTCATATTAGCTACGCAAGTGTTTGAGACTATGGCAAAGAGTGGACTCCCCACAAGAGCTGAAATGATAGATGCTGCTTTTGGTCAACGTGCCGAATGTGTGATGTTAAATAAAGGTAAACATATCCTTGAAGCGGTGATAATGTTATCTTTGATACTGGAATCCGAAGAAAGGCGGCATTTTAAAAAACGCCAGATACTCAGAGAATTTACCAAACAATCAGGATTTCCTTAGCAAGTTTGTATTGTAGTTAGATGGTGTGGTGGCATATCGAGAAGGAAGATGCACATCAAGTCTTGAAACTCTTTGCATCGGGCAGTTCATATTAACATTAGCATAACGCCACAGGATAAGAATTTAAGGTAACCGTAATTATATTGACACCAACATGCAATCAGCAAGGATTCATAGCTATGGAGAGCCATTGGTAATAGAAAATATCTCTCAGCCTAGCCTATCACATAGTCATCAGGTTATCGTCAAGGTGGAAGCTTGTGGGTTATGCCATAGTGACCTTCACCTGATGAACGGTGATTGGAAGAAATCAATACCTCTTAATTTACCTATTACGCCAGGCCACGAAATAGCTGGACGCATTGAAGAAATTGGAAATTCAGTTCCGCAACAGTTCTTGAAAAAGGGTGATGCAGTGGCGGTTTTTGGGGGTTGGGGCTGCGGAATATGCACTTACTGTAAAGGTGGTGATGAACAATCATGCTCTTATGCAAACTGGCCTGGGATAATGACTAATGGTGGTTTTGCAGAGTATATGGTTGTTGACTCATACAGATTTCTAGTTAAGATCAATGAGAGCGATAGAAGAATTCAAAGTGTCAACGGCGAATTAAATATGTTGGAGGAAATTGCTCCTCTAACAGATGCTGGCCTAACCCCGTACAGAGCAATAAAGAAAGTTAGAAGTATGCTCGGTCCAGGCAAGAGCGTAGCGATAGTGGGTATAGGCGGTCTCGGATATTATGCTACACAATATGCCAAGATATTGGGACAGTCGGCTAACGTTATCGCCCTAGACACGAAAGACGAGAAGTTGGAGCTTGCGAAACAAATAGGAGCTGATCATGTATTGAAAATTTCATCATCGGAGGAGTCAAAATCAAAACCTTCAAAATTGAAAGAGGAAGCATCAAAAATTACAAATGGAAAAGGAGTAGACGTGGTTATT